>CAYFMB010000014.1:0-16438 GCA_964344095.1 uncultured Klebsiella sp. | reverse complement strand
TGCGCAGCTCGTGGGAGACGTTGCTGATGAAACGGCTCTGGGCGGCGTTGAGTTCGACCTCTCGGGTCAGATCCTGAATCGTGACGGCGATGCCCTTGAGGCTCTCGCCACTGGCGTCGCGCACCGCCTGCAGCACGATCCGTAGGGTGCGGGGTGGCTCGCCAAAGCTGCAGCGCACATCGCTGCCTTCGCGGCCATTGACCATCACGTTTTCCAGTGGGGTCTGCAGCTCCAGGGCTAGCCGCTCGGGCAGTTCGGCGATCAGCTCGTTGCCCTCAAGCTTGCGGCCCTCCCAGCGAAACAGGCGGCGAGCGGTCGGATTGGCCAGCACGATCCGACCGTCGGGATCGACCAGCACCGCACCGTCGGCCATCGTGGCGATCAGCGATTCCTGCTTGCCCTGCTCGGCTCTGAGCTCTTCGATGTTGGCGGCCTTGTAGGCCTGCAGTTCGGTGGCCATCGTGTTGAAGCCCTCCAGGAGCTCCCCCAGTTCGCCGCCGATGGGCAGTTCAATACGGGCCTCAAAGTTGCCGCCTGCGACCTGGCGCACGCCCCGCAGCAGCTCCTTCACGGGCCGGGTGACGGTCAGGGCATTGAACACAGCCCCCAGAATCACCAGCACCCAGATCGAAATGAACACCGCCACCGTGACCTCGCGGGTCAGGGCCGAGCTGGCCAGCAGCGTCGCGTTGGGGTTAATGCCCAGGGCCAGCACGCCGAGGTAGCGGCCTTCGCTGACCAGAGGCACGAACACGTCGGTCACCTGCCCATCGGGACTGAGGTGCTGCCGAATCAGTGGGTTGCCCTCGCGCCGTTGCATGTCAGCGGGCAGTTCCAGGCGGCGCGTGAACAGCAGCTCGCTGCTGCCGTTGTTGGCCCCGACCGGAATGCCCAGGTAGATCACCCCTTCCGGGTCGGCGAAGAAGATGTAGCGGAGGCTGCGGCTTGAGGCGTAGAAACGCTCGGCCACGATCGCCAGCTGACGGTCATTGCCCTCGGCCACCAGTGGGGTGACGTTGGCAGCGAGCAGCACCCCAAGGTCGCGGGCGTAGCGGGTGTCGCTGTTGCGGGCGCCCTGCTGAATGCCGTTGAGGGCAAAAAAGGTGATGCCGGTCATCAGCAGGCTGACCACCAGGGTGGCGGCTACCAGCAACCTGGTTTGCAGGCTGAATTCGGCCCACCAGCGCGCCAGGCGCTGAGTCCAGGAAGGGCTCGAGTCGGTCGCAGCCTGGGCCTGGCTCATCGCGTGCGCACCTGGTGACCGATGTCGCGGCGCAGGGTCATGCCGTCAAAGTGCACCTGGGCCAGGCCCTCATAGGCCCGTGCAAAGGCGCTGTCAAAGTCATCGGCCTGGGCAACCATGGCCAGCACCCGGCCCCCGGCTGTAAGGCACCGTTCCTCGCCGTCGCGCCGCGTGCCGGCATGGAACAGCTGCAGGTCACCTTGGCCGGCGCGTTCGGTAGCGCTCAGCGCGATGCTGATGGCGTCACCCTGGCGCGCGCTCAGCGGGTACCCCTCGGCTGCGGCGATCACGCAGGCGCTGCATCCGGGCTTGAGCGTCAGGCCCGGGGCCTGATCCAGTCGGCCTTGGGCGCAGGCCAGCAGTACAGCGGCCAGCTCAGGACCAAGCAGGGGCATCAGGGTCTCGCACTCAGGGTCGCCGAAGCGGCAGTTGAACTCGATCACCTGCGGTCCCTGGGGTGTGAGCATCAGGCCTGCATAGATCACACCGCGGTAGTCGATGCCGCGGGCGCGCAGGGCCGCGACCGTGGGCTCCAGCACCAGCTGGCGCACCTGCTCCAGGCCGCTCGCATCGAGTAGGGGGGCCGGGGCATAGGCCCCCATGCCGCCGGTGTTGGGGCCGGTGTCGCCCTCGCCGATGCGTTTGTGGTCCTGGGCGGGCGGGAGCAGCACCAGCCGCTCGCCGTCGCACAGGCCAAACACCGACACCTCAGGCCCCTGCAGGATCTCTTCGAGCACCACCGTCGCGCCGGCTTCACCGAAGCGGCCCGCAAATGCCGCCTCGATAGCGCTGCGGGTTTCGGCCACGCTGGCGGCCACCGTGACGCCCTTGCCGGCGGCGAGTCCATCGGCTTTGACCACCAGCGGTTCGCCGACGTCATCGACCACCGCCAGCGCGGCCTCCAGGCTGCTTGCCGCCCAGTGGCGTGCGGTGGGAATACCGGCATCGACCATGAGCGCCTTGGCCCATTGCTTGCTGGCCTCGAGCTGGGCACCCTTGGCATCGGGGCCGAACACGGCCAGCCCAGCGGCGCGCAGGGTGTCGGCGATGCCGGCCGCCAGGGGGGCTTCGGGGCCCACCACCACCAGCTCAACCCGATGCTGCTGCGCCGCCTCCAGCAGGCCTTGTTGATTGCTCTCGGCAATGGCCAATTGCTGGCATCCGCGCAGCTCGCTGCTACCGCCGTTGCCGGGGGCGATCCAGACTTGCTCCACCCCGGGGCAGCGCGCCAGGGCCCAGGCCAGCGCATTTTCACGGCCGCCTCCACCCACCACCAGGATCCGCTGCGGGGTCTTGCCAGGGAGGGACATGTTGCGGCACACCGGAGATGCCATCCTCTCTAATGGCCGTGCGGCAGCAACTCTTGGACAGGTGCGATTGGCGAAACCTGGCGGCCGGCCTGATGGCCCTTGCCCTGGTGGTTGAAATGCCTGTCTCGGCACTGCGGGCCGCCTCGTTGCCCCCAACCGCCTCGCGGCCGTCACTTGAGTTGCTGGATCAGGCCTGCCAGGCGGCACGGGCCCGCGGCAATCTGCAGACGCTGCGGCTCACGCAGCGTCTGCTGCTGCAGGTGAGTCCGGCGCCCCAGCCCCTGGCCGTGGTTCTGGCCAATGCCGATGCGCTGCTGCGCTGCGGTGCGCCTGATTCGGCCTTGGTCGTGCTGAACCGCTACCGGCCCGCTCCCGGGGCAGAGCAGCTGCAATGGCTGCTGTTGCAGTGGCGTGCGGCCAACGCGGCGCTCGACCATCGCCTGGCGGCCGCCGCACTGCGCCAGCTGGCCGGTGCTTCAGGCCAGACCCTGGAGCAGCTGCAGTTGCCCGTGGCCCTGCAGCGCAATGGGCGCTGGCAGACCCAGGCCGCCCTCGATCTGCTGGCCGGCCATCTCGAGGCCATCGGGCAATCCGACCAGGCGGCGCTGGTGTTGCTCGCCAGTCGCACCCCGGGGGTGGTGACAGCCCAACGCCTATCCCAGGCCATCGCTCTGGCCACGGACATGCCGCTGGCGTCGCGGTTGCGCTGGCTGGAGCGCGCGCTCGAACAGGCCGCTGCCGCCGGGGCCTGGGGGCTGGCCATCAGCCTGCTCGATCAGCAGTTGGCGCTTCTGGTCGATCAACCGTCCGAGCAGCGACGCAGCATCGAACAACGCCGCCTGCGCCTGGCCCGACGTCTGGATGATGCGGCCGCCCTTCACCCCGCTGCAGTCCGTTCTCCCCGTGCTCCCGGCGGCCATGCCGCTGCTACCCAACCATGACCACTTATCGCGTCGCCGAGCTGTTGCATGAAGGCAAGGCCAAACGGGTCTATGCCACCGATCAGGCTGATCTGGTCGCGGTGGAATTCAAGGACGATGCCACTGCCTTCAATGCCCAGAAGAAGGCCCAGCTGCAGGGTAAGGGGGAGCTCAACTGCCAGATCTCGGCGCTGATCTTCGAACACCTGGCCCGCCGCGGCGTGCCGACTCATTACCTCGGGATTCAGGGCCGCAACTGGATGCTGGTGCGCCCGGTCGAGATCATTCCTGTTGAAGTGGTGCTGCGCAACGTGGCGGCCGGTTCGCTGTGCCGTCAGTTGCCGCTGGAACCCGGCACCGTGCTCGATCCACCGTTGCTCGATCTCTATTACAAAGACGATGCACTGGGAGATCCGCTGCTGACCGAGTCGAGGTTGGCGTTGCTCGGCCTGCTGACCCTCGAGCAACGCCAGCAGCTGGAGCAGTTGGCCCGCACCATCAACACCGAACTGATGGTTCTGTTTGAGCGCTGCGGGCTTCAGTTGGTCGATTTCAAGATCGAACTGGGCTTCAGCGCTGCAGGCGACTTGTTGCTGGCTGATGAGATCAGCCCGGACACCTGTCGTCTCTGGGATCGCCATCAGGCCGACAGTCAGGACCGCATCTTGGACAAGGACCGCTTCCGTCAGGACCTTGGTGGCGTGATCGAGGCTTACGCCGAGGTTCTCAAACGGGTTCAGAAGGAGTGTCCCGAACCGAGGGTCTACGGGTAAGGTCAGCAACATTTGCGGCCTGTCCGCGTTTGCGATTGGATCTGATGCCTGGCCTATCCCGCCTCGCGGTCACCGTCCCGTTTGTGGGATTGGCCCTGCTCGCCGGCGGTCCGGTCCTGGCACAACAGGACGGTCCGGCTCAGGTTGCACCACAGCGCCCCGCGCAGCAGCAGCCCACCAATGCGGCGCCGCCAGCCCAGACCACGCCGCTTAGCCGCCCTGCACTGGGTGGTTCAGCGGCGGCTAAGCCAGCCCAGGAGCCACGGGTTCTGATTGCTGAGGTGGTGGTTGCGGGTTTGGAGAAGCACCCCGAAAAAGAGCGCCTCGAACTGGCTGCCTACGCAGCGATGGCGGTCACACCGGGAACCCGAGTCACGCGCAGCGATCTGCAGAACGATCTTTCGGCGATCTATGCCACCGGCTGGTTCTCCGATGTCCGCATTCAGCCGGTCGATGGACCCCTTGGTGTGCGCCTGGTGGTCACGGTGGTGGCCAATCCGGTCCTCGAAAAAATCACCCTGGACCCGGCCAACGCCAAGGTGCCGCCGCAGGTCGTCAACGACGTTTTTGCTCCCGATTACGGCAAGACGCTCAATCTCAACACCCTGCAGACGCGCATGCAGGAATTGCAGAAGTGGTACGCCGATCAGGGCTACTCCCTGGCCCGTGTGACAGGACCCACCCGGGTCAATCCGGATGGCACCGTTGAACTGCTGGTGCGACAGGGCACGGTCGCCGGAGTCGAAGTCAAATTCGTCAACAAGGAGGGCTCTGACACCAACGACAAAGGGCAGCCGATCAAAGGCAAGACCAAGACCTGGGTCATCACCCGGGAAATCTCGCTGAAGCCCGGCGATGTCTTCAACCGCCGCAATCTCGAGGAAGACATCAAGCGCCTTTATGGAACCGGCCTGTTCAGTGATGTCAAAGTCACCCTGCAGCCGGTGCCTGCAGAACCCGGGTCCGTCACGATCGTGCTGGGCATGGTGGAGCAATCCACCGGTTCCCTGTCAGGTGGTCTCGGCTACAGCGGTGCCCAGGGCATCTTCGGCCAGATCCAGCTCAACGACAGCAACCTGCGGGGTCGTGCCTGGGACTTCAGCACCAACATCACCTACGGCCAGTACGGCGGCCTGATCGACCTGACCTTCACCGATCCGTGGATCAAGGGCGATCCCTTCCGCACGGCCTTCCGCGGTCGCGGTTTCGTTAGCCGTGATGTTCCCCAGTCCTTCCAGAATTCGGATACCGGGGCTGCGATTGTCACCGCGAACAACGGCAACATCGTTGCCATTCAGCGCTCAGGGCTCAACCTTCAGTTTGTGCGTCCGATGAATGGACGCGACCCGTTCCGCAAGGAGCCCTGGTCGTTGATTGTCGGTCTGTCGGCTCAGCAGGCCGTGCCCATGAACTTTGCTGGCCAGGGATCCACCTATGGAAGGATCAATGGCACCAAGATCTGTCTGGCCTACGACTGCGCCAGCAACAACAACCTCTATGGGTTGCGCCTGGCGACCAGCATGAACAGGCTCAATGACGCGCGCAATCCAACCAAAGGCGATTTTCTGACGCTTAGCACCGAGCAGTTCGTGCCGCTCGGCAGCAACTCGCCTGGCTTTAATCGGCTGCGGGCTGGCTACACCTACTACATCCCTGTGGAGTGGCTGAAGGTCTACAAGGGATGCCGACCCAAGCCCGGAGACAGCAAGGACTGCAAACAGGCCATGGCCTTCCAGGTCAGTGCCGGAACCAACATCGGCCAGATTCCGCCTTATGAAGCGTTCTGCCTTGGTGGTGGTAACTCGGTTCGCGGTTATTACGACTGTGCACTCGGTTCGGGCCGCAGCTTTGTCGAAGCCACCGTTGAATATCGCTTTCCGATCTTCAGCATCATCAGCGGAGAGCTGTTCGTCGACGGTGGCTCGGCTTTGGGCAGCCAGAACCTCGGCGGTCTCTACGGCAACCCCGCAGCCTTGTTGGGCAAGCCCGGCAGCGGCTTTTCGGTGGGGACCGGTTTGATCGTCACGACGCCGGTGGGCCCCTTGCGTCTGGAGATCGCCAGCCAGGATTTCACCGGTCAGTGGCGCTTCAATCTGGGCGTGGGTTGGAAGTTCTGATGACCCGTTGGCCCGCCGACTACAGCGGCGCCTGGACCTTGGCGCAGGCGGTTGAGCGCAGCGGCATCGGTCTGCATGGCGGCGGTCAGTGCCGCGTGCGTCTCCAGCCCAGCGAGTGCCCCGGCTACTGGGTTGGTCGTTTGAACCGTGCCAGCGACCCTCTGCAGCGGCTGGAGCCCTCTCTGGTGGCTGAAACCCGGTTGTGCACAGCCCTGAGCCTGGATTCAGGCCCGTTGGCCACCGTTGAGCATCTGCTGGCAGCTCTGGCTGGTACCGGGGTCTCCCAGGCTGAACTCTGGGTTGACGGGGATGAAATCCCCCTGCTTGATGGATCGGCCCAGGGCTGGGTCGAGGCGATTGCCGAGGCCGGTCTGCAGCAGCTGGGCTCCCGTGCTGCGTGGGCGCCGCTTGAGGCACCGATCACGGTGCAGCAGGGGCAGAGCTTTGCAACGGCCCTGCCATCCCAGTCGCTGCAGCTCGCTGCGGCTGTGGAGTTTCCCCAGCCCGCCATCGGCCGTCAGGTCTATTCGCTGGAGCTCACGCCCCAGCGCTTTGTCGATGAGATCGCACCGGCGCGCACGTTCGGTTTCCGTGAGCAGGTGGAGCAGCTGCGTGCCGCCGGACTCATCCAAGGTGGGGCGCTCGACAATGCCCTGGTCTGCGATGGCGACCAATGGCTCAATCCGCCCTTGCGCTTTGCCGATGAACCGGTTCGCCACAAACTGCTCGATCTGCTCGGGGACCTGGCTCTGGCAGGCTTACCCCAGGCTCAGGTGTTCGCTTATCGCGGCTCCCATGGCCTGCATACCGCTCTGGCAGCGGCACTGACAGACGCGCAAGCCTCTGCTGCGGCCCCTGCCTCCTGACGAGAGCTCTCCCTTGTCTGAATCTTCTCCCTCGACCAGCCCGACTGTTGTGCTCAGCAGTGAGCAAATTCAGGGTCTGCTGCCGCACCGCTACCCCTTTGCCCTGGTTGATCGGGTCATCGAGCATGTGCCAGGCCAGTCGGCGGTGGCGATCAAGAACGTCACCCTCAACGAGCCCCAGTTCATGGGGCATTTTCCTGGCAGACCGCTCATGCCCGGAGTCTTGATCGTTGAGGCGATGGCCCAAGTGGGGGGGCTGATTGTGACCCAGATGCCCGATCTTCCCCCAGGCTTGTTTGTGTTTGCCGGCATTGATGGGGTGCGCTTCCGCAGGCCGGTGGTGCCGGGCGATCAGTTGCGCATCCGCTGTGAACTGCTCAGCCTCAAGCGCAGGCGTTTTGGCAAGGTGCAGGCTGAAGCCACCGTTGACGGTGAGCTGGTGTGCTCCGGCGAGTTGATGTTCTCCTTGGTGGATTGAGGTGATGACGACCCCAGCCATGGCCACCTCGGTGCATGCGACCGCGATCGTCGATCCCCGGGCAGAGCTGGGCGATGGCGTTGTCGTTGGTCCCTACGCGGTGATCGGGGCCGAGGTGCAGATCGGTGCCGGCAGCCACATCGGTCCCCATGTGGTGATTGATGGGCGCGTGCGCATGGGCCAGGGCAACCGCATCTATCCGGGTGCCTGCATCGGTCTGGAACCCCAGGACCTCAAGTACAACGGCGCCCCTACCGAGGTGGTGATGGGCGATAACAACACGATTCGTGAGTGCGTCACGATCAATCGCGCTACGGCTGAAGGTGAGCGCACCGCTCTGGGTAGTGGCAATCTGCTGATGGCCTATAGCCATCTCGGCCACAACTGCGAACTGGGTGATCGCATCGTCATCGCCAACGGCGTGGCTGTTGCTGGACACGTGGTCATCGGCGATCGCGCTGTGGTCGGAGGCATGCTCGGCATTCATCAGTTTGTCCACATCGGCACCTTGGCGATGGTGGGAGGCATGAGCCGTATCGATCGCGATGTTCCCCCTTACATGACCGTTGAAGGCCATCCGGGTCGGGTACGCGGTTTGAACCGCATCGGTCTGCGACGCAGCGGTCTGGCTGAGCTCGATGGTGGTGCTCAGCTGCGGCAGCTGCAGGAGATCTGGACGTTGCTGTACCGCAGTGACCATGTGTTGGCCGATGCCCTGGTGCAGGCCCGTGACCTGGCCCTGCTGCCGGCGGCCGACACCTTGGTGAGTTTTCTGGAAGCGTCCACGGCGGCGGGACGCCGCGGACCACTGCCGGCGAGTCGCTGATGGTGCGGTTGCTGGTGAGCACCGGTGAGGTCTCCGGTGATCTGCAGGGCTCTCTCTTGATCAAGGCTCTGCACGCCGAAGCCCAGGCCCGTGGCATCACGCTGGACATCCAGGCCCTCGGGGGCCAGCGCATGCGTCGAGCGGGTGCCGAGCTGATCGCCGACACCGCTGGCATGGGTGCGATCGGCTTGTGGGAAGCGTTGCCGCTTGTGCTGCCGACTCTGCTCCTGCAGCAGCGTCTGGGCCTCAGCCTGCGCAGCGCCCCGCCCGATGCGGTGGTGTTGATCGACTACATGGGGGCCAATGTGAATCTTGGCCTGCGCATCAAACGCCAAGCGCCTGAGATTCCCGTTATTTATTACATCGCGCCGCAGGAGTGGGCCTTTCGCCTCGGTGAGGCTGGAACCACGCGTCTGATCGGCTTCAGCGATCTGATTTTGGCGATCTTTCCCGAAGAAGCCCGCTTTTACAGCAGTCGCGGGGCTCGGGTGAACTGGGTCGGCCATCCCCTGCTCGATACGTTGGCTGAGTTGCCGACACGCGCTCAGTCCCGCGCCGAGTTGGGGCTTGCCAGCGACGTGCCGGTGCTCCTGCTGATGCCAGCCTCGCGCCGGCAAGAGCTGCGCTACCTGTTGCCGGCCATGCTGGAGGCGGTGGCCGAACTGCAACGCCGTCTGCCAAGCCTTGTGGTGCTGGTGCCGGCCGGCTTGAGCGGCTTCGAACCACAGCTCGAGCAGCTCTGCCAGGCAGCGGGGGTGCAGGCCAGGGTGATCGCGGCCGACCAGGCCGATCGACTCAAGCCGCATCTCTGTGCCGCTGCCGATGCCGCCCTGACCAAATCGGGCACAGTCAATCTCGAGCTTGCCCTGCGCGGTGTACCGCAGGTGGTGGGGTATCGGGTCAGCCGCGTCACCGCCTTTGTGGCTCAGCATGTGCTGCGTTTTTCGGTGCCCCACATCTCACCGGTGAACCTGGTGATGGAACAGCGCCTGGTGCCCGAGCTGCTGCAGCACGAGCTCACTCCGTCGGCCATGGTGGCGGCGTTGGAACCCTTGCTTTTGCCCGGCAGCCCTGAACGGGACCGCATGCTGGCCGGCTATGACGTCTTGCGCCAACGCCTCGGTGAGCCCGGGGTGACGCGGCGGGCCGCGGCGGCGGTGCTGGATCAGTGCCTCCGTGAGATCCCGTGAAACGTTTCTTGCTGGCTGCCTTGGCTCTGGTGCTGCCCCTGTGGGTGCTGGTGCTGCCGGTTCAGGCAGCGCCTTTGCAGGAGGCGGTGCTGGCGGGCGGTTGCTTTTGGTGCCTCGAGCACGATCTCGAGAGTCTGCCGGGGGTGCGCGAGGTGATCAGCGGTTACAGCGGCGGCACGGTGGATCATCCCCGCTACCACCAGGTTGCCTCCGGTACAACGGGGCATCAGGAGGCGGTCCGGGTGCGCTTCGATCCCGACCGCGTGAACTACGCCACCCTGCTGCGGGCTTACTGGCGCAACATTGATCCCTTCGATGGCGGTGGTCAGTTCTGTGATCGCGGCAGTTCTTATCGGCCGGTGATCTTCAGCGGCGATGCCAGTCAGGCGAAACAGGCGCGCGACAGTCAGCGCCAGGCTGCCAATGAGCTGGGCCGTCCCAGCAGCGCCCTTGCCGTGGTGATCAAGCCCCTGGAGCGGTTCTGGCCCGCTGAGGACTATCACCAGGATTACGCCGAGCACAACAGCGTGAAATACAACTATTACCGCTGGGCTTGTGGCCGCGACAGGCGTCTCGATGCGGTCTGGGGACAGCGCGCCCGCCGGGCGGTGCCGTGGGCCGGCAGATCCGGGAACGATCACGTCAAAAAGTGAGGAAAAGCTGAAGCGCCATTGCTGCGCTTTTCGGCAGATCCCAATCAGGGAGAGGGTTTCCCTGCTTTTCATCCCGCCGGGTTGTGGCTAGCGTCAAGGCTGACAACGCGACAGGTCTGTATGTATCTGCTGACCATTCGAGACGGTCTGCAGACCCGCCATATCGGCCCTTACGAGAGCCCCAAGCAAGCGGCTGATGATCTCGATCGGCTGCTGCAGCGCTGCGGTGAGCGGGCCCGTTGGCAGATCCATGCTCTGGAGTCGCCGGAGGGCTTCCTGCAGCGCCTCGAGCTCGAACCTGCTCGCGCCGCAGCGTCCTTGGCTGCCTGAGGCAGAGTTCGTCTCAGTCCTGGGACAGACGCCGCGGGTAGCCGCGCAACAAGCCGCTTTCGATCATCAGACCGACGCCGGCATTGATCAGAATCAGGCCAAAGGTGCCATACCAGAACCATGGACCGGGATCCGCGATCGGATCAACGGTCTTAGCCGATGCGGCCAGGGTCTGAATGCCTTTGCGAATGACGGCTTCGCCGAACAGGCACAGACCCGCCGGCAACATCAGCACGCCCAACTGTGCCTTGACGTACCAGCGGATCTTCTGAACGGCCATGGCAGCAGGTGCAGTGCTGGCAACCCTAGGCCTTGGCTCCATCCAGCACCCACTGGACCAGGGTGCGCACGCCGAAGCCTGTGGCGCCGGCCGGGTCGGCAGCGCGACTCTTGTCGCTCCAGACGGTTCCTGCGATATCGAGGTGGGCCCAGGCCATGTTCTTGCTCAGGAAGTCCTGCAGGAACAGCGCAGCGGTGATGGATCCTCCCGGTCTAGGGCCGGTGTTCTTGAGATCGGCCACACCGCTCTTGAGGCCGTCCTTGTACGAACTGCGCAGGGGCATGCGCCAGAGGCTTTCGCCCGCGGCGCTGCCGGCGCTCAACAGGGCATCGGCCAGACCGTCGCTGTTGGACCACAAACCGGCGATTTCTTCACCCAGGGCGATCACGCAGGCCCCGGTCAACGTGGCGAGATCCACCACCGCATCGGGCTCCAGCTTGCAGGCGTAGACCAGGGCATCGGCCAGGGTCAGGCGGCCTTCGGCGTCGGTGTTGTTGATCTCGATCGTCTTGCCGTTTGAGGCGGTGACGATGTCGCCGGGGTGCACGGCACTGCCGTTGATCATGTTTTCGCAGGCGGCCACGATCATGTGCACCTCCACCGCTTCAGGTCTCAGTTGGGCGAGGGCGCGCATCGCACCCAGCACGGCAGCACTGCCACCCATGTCGAACTTCATCAGTTCGATTTGGGAGCCGGCCACCTTCAGGTTGTAGCCGCCTGAATCAAACGTCAGTCCCTTGCCCACCAGGGCGACCCGGCGCTGCACGGAACCGGCGGGTCGGTAGGTGAGGTGAATGAACTTGGGAGGCAGATCGGACCCCTGGGTCACCGCCAGGTATGAGCCCATGCCCAGGGCTTCGCAGTCGCTGCGTTCGAGCACCTTGAGCTCGAGACCAAAGTCCCGGGCGATGGCGGCGGCGGTATCGGCCAGGTGCTCTGGGGTGGCCACATTGGGTGGGGCGGCGACCAGCTGCCGAGCCAGTTCGACGCCGCTGCAGGTGGCCTCTGCTCGCTGCAGCTCAGCGTTCAGGGCATCGGGCAGTCCTAGCAACTGCAGGCTGCCGAGGCTGCGCGGCGGTTCGGCCTCACTCTTGAAGCGCTGGTCGGCATAGAGCGACAGCCGCGCCGCTTCGGCCATCGTGCGCGCCGCGTGCTCGGCTGGCAGCCCTTCAACCGGCATCGCCAGGGCCAGGCTCTCAGCTGGTGCCGCCGCTTTGCAGACGCTGGCTGTGGCCTGACGCAGGGCGGCCAGATCAAAGCTCGCTGGCTCACCCAAGCCCACCACAATCAGCAGTGCCGGGCTGGATCCGAGCCGCTCAATGGTGAAACAGTCGCCGGGCTTTCCTTTGAAACCCCGCTGACTCAGTCGCTGCTGTAGGGCATTGCGCTCGACGTCGCTCAGCAGCGCCTCCATGGCTTGGCGCAGAGGCTGCTGTTCCTGCTCGGCAAACAGGCCGACGGCCAGGGCCTCAACGCCGAGCTGCTGCAGCGCTCCAGCGTCGCTCGGATCGATCGACTGGCAGCGCACGTTCATGACAGCTTCGTAACCATGGGCTGATGCTAACCAGCAGTTTTGCTGCAACCGTTCAGCACTTCAGGTCGGTTCGGCCTGAAACGGCGTGGCCCAGCGGCTGCGCGTCTCTTTGTTGAACGGCGGCAGCCAGCGGCGAATCAAGGCCTGCTCCAGGGCACGGCGAGGCCTGGTCTGCTGCGGCACGTCGCTCCAGAAGCCGATGCTCAGTCGGGTGCTGAGCCCCGCTTTCTGCAGAGCATCGCCATAGGCCGCCAGATAGGCCTTGCAGTCGTGCTCACCCTTCCAGCGCTGTTCGGCGCGGGCGGTCTCTCCCACGTACAGAAGCAGTGGCTGTTCGAGGCCCGCGGGTCGATCCAGCACCACATACAAGGCGGCCCCGCAGACGGGGGCCTGGGGCCATCGCCAGAACGTCAGCGGCTGGGGTTGCAGCGCCAGAGGGTTGAACTGCTCAGCGTCGCTGTAGCTGGCAAGAGCACTGCCGAGCAGGCTCTGTTGCTGACTCAGCGGCGCCTCGCCGCGAAACAGGGGGCCTTGGTGTGCAGCCAGGCGCAGCTGCCACTGCTGCAGTTGCTCGGCAAGCAGCGGCAGCTGGGGCTGCTGCGCGCAGCCCCAGGTTTGCTCGAGTGGGCTCTGGGCAAACAGATCTCCTTGTCTGGCGAGGCCCATGCGGCTCAGCGGGGCGGTGCACCCAGCGGCAGCCTTGGCCCGGCCTGACCAGGGTTAAAACAAACCTTTCCGATCCAGGCTTCGATCAAATCGGCGGGTAACTGCAGGCGCTGCTGCAGGTCGGCCAGATCCTGAAAAGGTTGACGCGCTCGCTCCCGCAACAGCCGGGCGAGGCGTTCGCGCGAGAGGCCTAGCTGCTCGAGTTGGTGTGCATTGGCCTGGTTGAGATCCAGGCGTTGATGGGCGGCAGCTGGCGGAGGTTCGCTGTACCAGCGGTATTGCAGCAAGGGTTGCCAGCTGGCGATCACAGCTGGCGGTAGATCGAGCAGCTGCACCAGATCGTCGGGGCCGCTCAGCTGGACGCCGCCCGTCTGCAACCGCATCAGCAGGTCGACCTGGGCCGGCCCGATCCCTGGCAGCCGCAGCCAGTCGGCTGCCGTGGCACGGTTCACATCAAGCCGCCAGCCCAGCTCGGCCGCCAGGCGCACCTCTTGGGCGCTGCACAGTCGCCGGCCCGGTTGCTGTTTGAGCTTGAGCTCCAGCAGATCACGCTCCACCTGCTCGGGTGTCGCAGGGGTGGGGGGGGCTGCTGGACGCGCGGCAGCCGCCGGCAGCTGACCTGCAGCCTCCAGCAACTTGCGTGCCAGGGGATCCAACCAGTGCTTCTGGTCCATCGCTGAAAATTAGCGAGCGCAGGCGGCCTGGGGCCAGGCGACCAATCCGTGTTCGATCGCCAGAACTGCGGCGTGGGTGCGCCCCTTGGCCCCGAGCTTCAACAGCAGATTCCTGACGTGGGTTTTGACGGTATCCAGTGAGATCACCAGCGCCTGAGCGATCTCGCTGTTGTTGTCACCGCGGGCCAGCAGGGTCAGCACCTCCCGTTCGCGCGGGCTCAGCGGTGCAAAGGCTGCGCCGCTCTGCGCGCCAAGGGGCGCGTGCAACAGCTCTCTGACGCTGCGATCGATCACGATGCCGCCCCCGCAAATGGTGTGCAGGGCGCTGATGGCGCTGCCCTGGCCCAGGCTCGCATCGAGCAGCAGGCCATCGCAGCCGGCACTGATCGCTGGGCGCAGGTGCTGGGGGCTCGGTTGCCCGCTGATCAGCAGCAACGTGCGCAGCGCGGGCCAGCGTTGCTTGGCGGTGACGACCAGCTCCACACCGCAGCCAATCTCGAGCTGATCGTTGCAGAGCAGCACCGTGGCCTGGCGCTCGCTCAGGCAGGTCAGGGCCTCGTCCGCCGAGGTGCAGGCCCCAACCACCTGCTCGTCCCCCAGTGGGCCCGCCACAAAGAAGCAGACACTGGCTCGTTGCCGCAGGCAGACCACGATGCGCTCCTGCTGGAGCAGTGCTTTGGCCCGCACTGCGTTGTCGCGGATCGCGTTGATGCGTGCGCTGAGATCCATCGAAGGCAGCACCCTTCTCCCATGCTGCAGACGATTACGTGGATCCGCACTCGCCCAGCCCGCTCGGTTTGCCCAGAATTGCTGTCTTGTTTGCCGGCCAGCAGGCCCATGGCCTTTTTCGACTCCGACATCGTGCAGGACGAGGCCAAGCGCCTGTTTGTCGATTACCAGCAGTTAATGCAACTGGGCAGCGAGTACGGCAAGTTCGATCGCGAAGGCAAGAAGCTGTACATCGAACGCATGGAAGAGATGATGGAGCGCTATCGCGTCTTCATGAAGCGCTTCGAGCTGTCCGAGGACTTTCAGGCAAAACTCACGGTGGAGCAGCTGCGCACCCAGCTGGGACAGTTTGGGCTCACGCCCGAAACCATGTTCCAGCAGATGGAGCAGACCCTTACCCGCATGAAGAGCCAGCTGGAGCAGCAGGCCTGACCGGCTCACTGACCAGGGTGCGCTCGGTGCTCTGTGGTCCGCTGCTTACGATCCGCGGGCAATAAACGGTCGGGTTGGTCGCAGTGGCGCAGACGGGGCTTCCGGGATGGCTGGTGCGCGGCATGGCCGACCTGTTCCCAGCGGGTGAAGGCACGGCGGCCGGCGATGCCGACCAGGCCCTGGCGGCTCGGCTGCAGCAGGCTGAGGCTGAGGGTCGTCCCCTGCGCATCAAGCTCGGCATCGACCCCACCGGCTCCGACATTCACCTGGGGCACTCGATCCTGTTTCGCAAGCTGCGGGCCTTTCAGGACGCGGGCCACACCGCGGTGCTGATCATTGGTGACTTCACCGCCCGCATCGGCGACCCCACCGGCAAGAGCGCAACCCGGGTGCAGCTGAACGCCGCGCAGGTCGAGGCCAACGCCACCACCTATTTGCAGCAGCTGGGCCAGGGGCAGGACCCGGAGCGCGCCCTGCTCGACTTTGAGACCCCCGGCCGCCTGGAGGTGCGCCGCAACAGCGAGTGGCTGGCCAGTCTCGATTTACCCCAGGTGATCGAGCTGCTGGCCACCAGCACGGTGGGCCAGATGCTGGCCAAAGAGGACTTTGCCAAGCGCTATGGCAGCGGCACGCCGATCGTGCTGCACGAGTTTCTCTACCCGCTGCTGCAGGGCTACGACTCGGTGGCCATCAACGCTGACCTCGAGTTGGGCGGCACCGACCAGAAGTTCAACGTGGCCATGGGCCGCGACCTGCAGCGTCACTTTGGCCAGCGCACCCAGTTCGGTCTGCTGTTGCCGATCTTGCCGGGGCTCGATGGCGTTCAAAAGATGAGCAAGAGCCTGGGCAACACCGTGGGTCTGGCCGATGACCCCCTGTCGATGTACTCCAAGCTCGAGAAGGTGCCTGATGCGGTCGTCGGCGACTACCTCACCCTGCTGACCGATCTGGATCTGGAGGCCCTGCCCGCTAATCCGCGCGAGCGCCAGAAGGCCATGGCCCTCGAGGTCACCCGCCAACGCCATGGCCTGGCCGCGGCCCAGCAGGCCCAGGTCGATGCCGCCGTCTTGGTGGGCGGCGCTGCCGGCGCCGGTGCAGCCGATGCCGAGGTGCCAGAAGCATCGCTGGCAGCGGTCAACTTTCCGGCCAAGGCCTTCTATTTGCTCAGCGCTGTGGGGGTGTGCGCCAGCAGCAGCGAGGCTCGTCGTCAGATCCAGGGCGGCGGCGTCAAGCTCGATGGCCAGAAGCTCAGTGATCCCAACCAGGCGTTCGCCAGCGCCGCCGAGCTCGACGGCAAAGTGCTGCAGCTGGGCAAGAAGACGTTTCGGCGACTGCTGGCTCTGTGAGGGCCTGCCTCAGGGTTGCTGAAAACTTAACGTTGAGCAGTGGCTGTTGCAGCTGTCATGGCAAATCGCCA
>CAYFMB010000013.1:0-16540 GCA_964344095.1 uncultured Klebsiella sp. | reverse complement strand
GCTGCGGGCCACCACCACCATTGCCTGGTCACTGAAAAACGGCGCCGAAGCGATCCAGGCCTTTGCCGATCTGGGCGAACTTGAGGCGGCCGCAGGCGCCTGGCCCGAGGCCCAGCGCCTGCGCGCCGGTGAGCGGGGCGGCAAGCGGGTCGACGGTTACGACCTGGGCAACTCGCCCCTGGCCGTCACCCCCGAGCTGGTGGGCGGCAAGCGCATCTTCATGAGCACCACCAACGGCACTCGCTCGCTGGCGGCGGTGCAGGCCGTGCCCTTGCTGATGACGGCCTGCCTGCCCAACCGCATGGCCGTGGCCAAGCGGTTGGTGGAGCGGGGCTGCCAGCGCGTCTGGATCGTCGGCAGCGGCTGGGAGGGCGACTATTCGCTCGAAGACAGCCTGGCGGCCGGGGCCGTGGCCTCAGCGGCCACCGAACTGGCGGTGGCGCCCCATGTGGGCGTGCGTTTCGGCAACGACGAAATGCTCGCCGCCCTGGCCCTCTGGCAGCAATGGCATCACGACACAGAGACCTGCCTGCGGGCCGCCAGCCACGGCCAACGGCTGATCGGCATCGGCAACCATGACGCCGACTTTGCCTGCTGCGCAGCGGTCGACAGCCTGCAGGTGGTACCACTGCAGGCCGAAGCCGGAGTGCTGCGGCGCAGCTGAGCGCCTCTTCTACAGTTCGGCCCAACCAAGACCGGAGGGGTGGTGAGCAGTTTCCTGGCCGCTGCAGTGCAGCTCACCAGCACGCCCAACCCCGACGCCAACCTGGCTGCGGCCGAGGAACAGATCGAACTGGCGGCCCGTCGCGGCGCCGAGCTGGTCGGTCTGCCCGAAAACTTTGCCTTCATGGGCGACGACCAGAGCCGCCTGGCTCTGGCTCCTGACCTCGCCGAGCGCTGCAGCCGCTTTTTGGTCACCATGGCGCGCCGCTATCAGGTCACCCTGCTGGGTGGGGGCTTCCCGGTGCCAGCTGGCCCGGGTGCCACCTACAACCGCGCCGAACTGGTGAGCCACGAAGGACAGGTTCTGGCCCGCTACGACAAGATCCACCTCTTTGACGTCGACCTACCCGACGGCAACACCTACCGGGAGTCGGCGACGGTGCAGCCGGGCTCGTCGGCTCCGCCTGTGGTCGACGTGCCGGGGCTGGGGCGCATCGGCCTGTCGATCTGCTACGACGTGCGCTTCCCCGAGCTCTTTCGCTATCTCGCTGAAGCTGGGGCCACGGTGCTGATGGTGCCGGCAGCGTTCACCGCCTTCACCGGCAAAGATCACTGGCAGGTGCTGTTGCAGGCCAGGGCCATCGAAAACACCGCCTACGTGGTGGCTCCAGCCCAGACGGGTGTCAACTACGACCGCCGCCAGACCCATGGTCATGCCCTGGTCATCGACCCCTGGGGCACGGTGCTAGCCGATGCAGGCACGGCCCCAGGACTGGCGGTGGCCCCGATTGATGCGAGCCATGGCGAGCGGGTGAGAGCCCAGATGCCCAGCCTCAAACACCGCAGACCGGCCCTGTTCTGAGCCGTGAGCCTGCGCGTCGGCCTATTTGACAGCGGCCTGGGGGGGCTGACTGTGCTGCGGCAGGTGCATGCCCAATACCCCCATTCACCAAGCCTCTATCTCGGCGACACGGCCCGGGTCCCCTACGGCAGCCGCAGCCCCGCCGAGATTCGCCAGATCGCCGCCGAAGTGGTGCAGTGGCTGCGGCTGCAGGGCATCGACGTGCTGGTGATGGCCTGCAACACCTCCAACGCCCTGGCGCTCGATGTGGCCGTCGCCGAAGCCGGCGTGCCTGTGGTGGGCCTGATCGACAGTGTCGCCGCCACCCTCGATGCCGGCTGCATCGGCGTTCTGGCCACCCCCGCCACCGCCGCCAGCGGCGCCTATCGCCGTGCCATTCACGCCTGCAACCCCGAGGCCCGCGTGGTGGAGGTGGGCTGCCCCGCCTTTGTGCCGCTGATCGAAGCCGGCGACTTAGAGGCGCCCGAACTGCGCGCCGCTGCAGCCAGCTATCTCGAGCCCATGCTCGAGCAGGGCGCCGAAGCAATCGTGCTGGGCTGCACCCATTACCCCCTGCTGGTGCCGCTGCTGCAGTCGCTGCTCCCCCCCGACGTGCGGCTGGTGGATCCAGCCCTGGCGGCGGTGGCCCGTCTGGGGCCGCTGCTGGCCAGCCTGGGCGATGTGCCCGAGGGGGAGCAAAACCCGCATCCAACCCCCCACCCGCTGCAGCAATGTCGCATCTGCGTCACCGGCTGCGCCGACAGCTTTGCCCAGGCTGCGGCCCGCTGGCTTGGCGACACACCGCCGGTGGAGCGGGTGAACCTGTTAGCGCCGAGCGCCCAGCGGTCGGCGGCCGGTGGCTTCTAGGATCACGCCACGGCGGAGGTTGCGTGGCCACGGTTGCAGAGCTGCTCCAGCCCGTCGAGGCTGATCTCGATGCCCTGCTGGCCGATCTGCGCAGCCTGATCGGGGCTGGCCATCCGATCCTGCAAGCGGCAGCTGAGCACCTGTTTGCAGCTGGCGGCAAACGCCTGCGGCCCGGCATTGTGCTGTTGCTCTCGCGGGCGATCAGCACCGACGGTGAACTGAGCCCGCGGCATCGCCGGCTGGCCGAGATCACCGAAATGATCCACACGGCCTCGCTGGTCCACGACGATGTGGTCGACGAAGCTGCCACCCGTCGCGGTGTGGCCACCGTGCACAGCCGCTTCAGCCATCGGGTGGCCGTGCTGGCCGGTGACTTTCTGTTCGCCCAGGCGAGCTGGCACCTGGCCAATCTTGATGATCTCGAGGTCGTCAAGCTGCTCAGCCGCGTGATCATGGATCTGGCCGAGGGTGAGGTACGCCAGGGGTTGTACCGCTATGACACCGGCCAAAGCTTCGAGACCTATCTCGACAAGAGCTATTGCAAAACGGCTTCGCTGATTGCCAACAGCGCCCGTGCAGCCGGGGTTCTCACCCAACTGAATGGTGATCAGCTCGATGAGCTGTACCGCTTTGGCCGTCAGCTGGGCCTGGCCTTCCAGGTGGTCGACGACATTCTCGATTTCACCGGCGATGACGCCCAGCTGGGCAAACCGGCAGCCAGCGATCTCGGTTCTGGCTATCTCACCGCTCCGGCCCTCTATGCCCTTGAGGAGCGGCCTGCCCTGGCCGGGTTGATCGAGCGCGAATTTTCCGAAAGTGGAGATCTCGAACAGGCCCTGGCACTGGTGCGTGGCTGCGAAGCGATTCCCAGGGCACGGGCCCTGGCCGAAGGCTTTGCCCGCGAAGCGAGCGAGGCATTGGCTTGGTTGCCCGCGTCCGAGGCCAGCCGAGCCCTCAAAGCCTTGCCCGATTTTGTGCTGAGCCGTCTCTACTGATTACCGTTGTCCTGGGGACCGCTGCTGGTTACAGCGGCAGCTGAACCTCCTCCAGGCTCTGCAGCACCACACAGCCCTTGGGCAGCTGCGGCTTGAGCAACACCGACAACCGTGGCTCTGACGGCAGCAGCACATGGACGAGGCATCCAGCTGCTGTTGCCGAGTGCACCCCGGCCAGGGAGTCCTCAAACGCCCAGCAGCGCTGCGGTTCCACCCCTAACCGCCGCGCGGCCAGCAGATAAGGATCCGGGGCGGGTTTTCCAGCGGCCAGCTCGGGATCATCGCCATGCACCCGCTGCGCCAGAACGGCAAGCCAAGGATGGGGCGCAGCCTTGAGGGCCACAGCCGCCCGGCTGCTGCTGGTCACCATGGCCATCGGCACGGCAAGCCGGGTCAGGGCGTCCAGCAACGGCCTGGCGCCAGGCATGGGCAGGGCTCCAGGCAGCAAGGCCTCGGCAATCGGCTGACGCACCTGCAGTAGCGCTTCGACCGTCGGCGGAGGCAGCGCGCAGCTGCGCAGCCATTGGCGCACCTGCTCAGCGCAATCGAGACGACGACGACCCCGCAGGGCCAGCAACTGATCCTGTGACAGGGTCAAGCCGAAGTGATCTGCCGCCTCTTGCCAGGCCTGGCTGTGCAGGGGCTCGGTGTCGAGCAAAAGCCCGTCAAGGTCAAACAGACAGGCGGCGGGACTGGGCATGGCCCAATTCTCAGCGACCGCGAACCCCCTGTTACAGCCCCCTGGCGACAACGCGAACAACGGGCAGCCGCCGCTTGAATGTGCCGGAACTCCATTGCCGTCGCCATGGGCCAGGCCCCCACGATCGAATCGGTGCTGCAGGAGCAACGGCTGTTTGAACCGCCTGCTGCACTCGCCGCCTCGGCCCGCATCGGCTCGCTGGAGGCCTACCGCGCACTCTGCGCCAAGGCAGATGACGATCCCAACGCCTTCTGGGGCGACCTGGCCCGCAGCGAACTGCACTGGTTTGAACCCTTTCACACGGTGCTCGACTGGAGCAATCCACCCTTTGCCCGCTGGTTTGAAGGGGGCACCACCAACCTGAGCTTCAACTGCCTGGACCGGCACCTCGACGGCTCCCGGGCCGACAAGACTGCTCTGATCTGGGAAGGGGAGCCCGGCGACACGCGCAGCTTCAGCTACCGCCAGCTGCACGCCGAGGTCTGCAAGGCCGCCAACGCCCTGAAGGCCCTGGGCATCGGCAAAGGAGACCTGGTGGCCCTGTACATGCCAATGATCCCCGAAGCGGCGATCGCGATGCTGGCCTGTGCCCGCATCGGCGCGCCCCATTCGGTGGTGTTTGGCGGCTTCTCGGCCGACGCCCTGCGCGATCGCCTGATCGATGGCGACGCCAAACTCGTGATCACCGCCGACGGTGGCTTCCGCAAGGACCAGCCGGTGGCGCTGAAACCCGCGGTCGACGAGGCTCTTTCTGCCAATGGCGGGGCCCCCAGCGTCGAGCATGTGCTGGTGGTGCGGCGCATCGACAGCGGTTGCGCCATGAGCGCCGGCCGCGATGTCTGGTGGCATGAGCTCGTCGACAGCCAGAGCACGGCGTGCCCGGCTGAGCCGATGGCCAGCGAAGACCGCCTGTTTGTGCTCTACACCTCAGGCTCCACCGGCAAGCCCAAAGGCGTGGTGCACACCACCGCCGGCTACAACCTCTGGGCCCACCTGACGTTCCAGTGGATCTTTGACATCCGCGAGGACGACATCCACTGGTGCACCGCCGATGTGGGCTGGATCACCGGTCACAGCTACATCGTCTATGGACCGTTGTCCAATGGCGCCACCACCGTCATGTACGAAGGTGCGCCGCGGCCCAGCAAACCCGGAGCGTTCTGGGAGGTGATCCAGAAGCACCGCTGCACGATCTTCTACACCGCCCCCACGGCGATCCGCGCGTTCATGAAGAGCGGCCGCGCCGTGCCCGATCAGTACGACATGGGCAGCCTGCGGATCCTCGGCACCGTTGGTGAGCCGATCAATCCCGAGGCTTGGATGTGGTATCGCGACGTGATCGGAGGCGATCGCTGCCCGGTCGTCGACACCTGGTGGCAGACCGAGACCGGCGGCGTGATGATCAGCCCCCTGCCGGGGGCCACCCCCACCAAACCGGGTTCCTGCACCCTGCCGTTGCCGGGCATCGCCGCTGACATCGTCGACCGGGAGGGCAACTCCCAAGGCCCCGACGCCGGCGGTTACCTCGCCGTACGCCGCCCCTGGCCCGGCATGATGCGCACTGTGCACGGCGACCCCGAGCGCTTCAAAAAGAGCTACTGGGAGGAGGTGCGCCCCGCCGATGGCTCCTATCTGTACTTTGCCGGCGACGGCGCACGCCGTGACGCTGATGGCTACTTTTGGGTGATGGGCCGGGTCGATGACGTCATCAACGTCTCGGGCCACCGCCTCGGCACCATGGAGATCGAAAGCGCCCTGGTGAGCCACCCGGCCGTGGCCGAGGCCGCCGTCGTCGGCCGTCCCGACGAGCTCAAAGGCGAAGGCATCGTCGCCTTTGTGACTCTCGAGGCCGGGCGCAGCGGTGATGAGGCCCTGATCAAGGAGCTGCGCAGCCATGTGGGCAAGGAAATCGGCCCGATTGCCCGGCCCGACGAGATCCGCTTCTCGGACGCCCTGCCAAAAACCCGCAGCGGCAAAATCATGCGCCGCATCCTGCGGGCTCTGGCCGCCGGCGAGGCCGTTAGCGGCGACACCTCGACGCTGGAGGATCGCTCCGTGCTCGATGCGCTGAGGCAGTGAACGTTCGTCGCTACCGCCAGGTCCTGGTGGCCGTCGTGGGGCTGGGACTGGCGCTGCGCTTGACCCTGGCCGTGATCCTGCCGCCGGGTTACGACGAGAGCTATTACCTCTTCTACGGCCAGAACCTGGCCCTGAGTTACTTCGATCATCCGCTGGCGGTGGGCGTCTGGGCCTGGCTTGGCCTGGCCCTGGCACCCCTGGTCGGTGGCGACACGGTGCTGGCCCTGCGCCTGCCCGGACTGCTGAGCTACAGCGCCGCGCTGGTGCTGCTGGCTGAAGCCACGCGGGTGTGGTTTGGCCGCCGTGCCGCCCTGATTGCTGCTGCTCTGGGCAGCCTCTCACCGCTGTTGCTGGCCTGCGGAGGCCTGCTGCTGCTGCCCGACAGCCCCCTGATCCTGCTGCTGAGCCTGCTGCTGTGGTGGCTGGCGCGCCATCCGCTCAACGCCACGCGCACCACCCGCGAGTCGCTGCTGTTCGGCCTGATCCTGGGGGGTCTGAGCCTGTGCAAATACCACGCCCTGCTGTTGATCCTGACGCTGGTGCTGTGGCGGCTGATCGATTCGCTGCAACGCCGGCACCTGCGCTGGGGCGACACCGCCCTGGTGTGGGCCGGCTGGCTGGCTGGCAGCTGGCCGCTGTGGCTCTGGAACCTGCAGAACGGCTGGGTGTCCTTTCTGTTCCACAGCGGACGCACCACCGCGTCCGCGGGCTTCCGCTGGGAGGGCCCGCCCCTGTTTCTGCTGAGTCAGCTGGCGCTGCTGTTCCCGACCATTGCCGTGGTGCTGCTGATCGGGCTGCTGCGTCCCGCCGCGGCCACGACGCCCGAGGCCCGTGCCGGCACGGCGCTGCTGCGGGTGCTGACGATCCCGCAACTGGGGCTGTTTCTGCTGCTGGCCGGGCGCATGCAGGTGCTCTCCAGCTGGCTGGTGCCGGCTTGGTGGCTGCTGCTGCCGCTGGCGGCGGCCTGGCTAGCCCCACCCCAGCGCTGGCGGCACCTGTGGCTGAGGCTGCTGGCCCTGCTCACGGCCCTGGCCGTGCCGCTGCTGTCGCTGACAGCCGCCGCCCATGTGCGCTGGGGCATTGCCCGCAGCCTGCTGCCCGCCACAGTCGACACCTCGGGCCAACTGCTGGCGCCAGGCCCACTGCGCCAGGCGCTGCAGCAGCACCCCAGCATCTGGCGCTCCCTCAGCGAGGCCGAGGTGATCGGCTCCAACCGCTACGAACTGCCCGGCTTCATGGCCCTGGCCCTGCGCGGCCGCAGCGGGGCCCAGTACACCACCTACAGCGCTGACAGCCGCGGCTTTGAACAGTGGCGCCGGCGCCTCGACCCCAGGGCAACCCGCGGGGTGCTGTTTGCTGTGGTGGGCGACTACGCCCCGATCGCCAGCCTGGAGCACACTCGCTCCGATCAACCCTGGCGCTTTGGCCGTCTTAGCCCCCTGGGCCGCGTGGTGGTGGCGCGCGCGGGTGAGCCCGCTGCCGTGCTGGAGTTTTACAGCTTTGACCCCAGTCAGGTCAGACGCGAGCGGTCCTGACAGGGTTGGTCTGCACGCCAGCCCAATCGCTGATTGCGGCCGCCAGCTGCTCGATGCGGCGCCCGCGGGCCGGATCATCGGCCCAACGCCCCAGCAACTGACGCCTGAGCCCACCACTGGCCGGACTGAGATGGTCACCTGGCAGCTCCAGCAGCTCAGACGCATCACCGGGTCGCTCTCGCAACACATCGAGCAGGCGTGCGCTCTGATCGATCTGATCAGCGTTAAAACGCACCACCAGATTGCGGCGCTGGCGGTAGGCGCGCTGCACCAGCTCCAGCGTGGCCGCCGGCGACGGGCTGAACTCGCTGCGAAAACCAAACTGAGTCCCCAACTCAGCCAGCAGCGGCACCGAGCGTTCGGCCGAAAAGTTGTTGAAACTCAGGGCCGCCAGCCCGGCGCAACCACGGCCGCCATCGGGGGCCAGCAGGTGCAGTTTGCAGCCAAGGCTGTGGCCCAGGCGCAACACCGGTGCCGAGGCCAGGCCTGACGGCTGTTGGCGCAGCTCGCGAAAACGGCGCCAGGCCGTGTTGGCCTGCTGTTGGTGATCAAAGGCCGGTACATAGCTCCAGGCCCGCACTTGCCAGCCCCGCTGCGCCATCGCTTCGAGCAGGCGCCGGTAGCTCAACTGCGGAGTGGCCGCCAGGTAACTGCCGCCGATGAACTCAAGCAGCGGCGCCGGCGTGGCGGCGTTAGCGAGCGGCGGGGGATCGAGCAGCCAGACATCACCGTTTGAGCGCCAGCGCACCATTGCTCAACGGCCCTGCAGCTGCTGCAGGGTGGCAAGGGCCTCGCGGCGATGGGCTGCCCCATCCAACAGATTGTTGAAGCTGTGGCGGACCACCCCATCAGGATCGATCACATAGGTGACCCGACCGGGCAGCAGGCCCAGCACGCTCGGCACACCGAAGGCACGGCGGAGGCTGTTGCCCTGGTCCACCAGCAGCGGATAGGGGAGCTGATGGCGCGAAGCAAAGCGCTGATGGCTGCCGCCATCGTCGCCGCTAACACCCCAGACCTCGGCGCCGAGGGCCTGAAAGTCTGGGAAGGCATCACGAAAGGCACAGGCTTCGGCCGTACAGCCCGGCGTGTCGTCCTTCGGATAAAAGAACAGAATCAGCCAACGGCCAGCGAGGTTGTCGCTGCGCCGCTCGACCCCGTTCTGATCAAGCAGAGCCACCAGAGGAGCCCGCTCGCCGACCGACACCGCCATCGCACACGTGTTTGAGGGCGTTCAACCTAGACAGAGCTGGGACCATGGAGCGGGTGGCACAGGCTGGCGGCATGGCTGAATCGGGCGATCACTGGCAGCAGAGCGATCTGCTGGGGTTGCTGGCCAGCGCCGAGGCCCCGATGGCGGCGCGCGTCCCAGATGAACTGCCGCGACTCAGCGGGCCCGAACCAGCCGTGGCAGCGCTGGGGGTCCCGCGAACGCTGTTGATCCTGGACACCGAGACCACCGCCCTGAGCCCCAGCGAGGGCAGCTGCATCGAGGTGGGCGCAATTCTGTTTGCGGTGCCGCAGCGCGCCGTGCTGACCCAGGTCTCGTTGTTGCTGCCCTGCGATCGCAACCCCGCCGAAGCGATCAACGGCATCGCCGCCGCCGTGACCCGCCTGGAGCAACCCTGGCAAGCCGCCATGGCTTGCTTTAAAGCGATGCTGCAGCACTGCGACGCGGTGCTGGCTCACAACGCCGCCTTTGACCGCCAGTGGTTTGACGGGTCAGGCCACCTGCCGACCATCACCCGGCCGTGGATCTGCTCGATGGAGGACATGCGCTGGCCCCCCGAACGCCAGCTGCGAGCCAACCCCTCGGTGCGGGATCTGGCCCTGGCCTATGGCGTACCGGTCTGGGCCGCCCATCGGGCCCTCACCGACTGCATTTACCTGGCCCAGGTGATGGAGCGTTGCCAGGATCTCGAGGCGCTGCTGGAGGCCGCCCTGCAACCGCGTCAGCTGTTTCGCGCCAGGCTCAGCTACAGCGAGCGGCATCTGGCCAAGCAGGCGGGTTTTCGCTGGAACGACCCGATCCAGGGTGCCTGGACCCGCCGACTCAGCGACCGGGAGGCCGAGGCGCTGCCCTTCCCGGTGCAGCCCTGCGATGCCAACGATCTGCCCGCCACCGCCTGAACGGTTGGAGCAGCCAAAGCGCCAAGTCGTGGCCAAGCTGATGGGTGTGGCCGGGGGAACGCCATGGCCAGCCAACCGATCCGATCTCCGACGAGCGGAGACCCGCAGAAACGGCTGCTGCGTTGGCAAACAGCACGCACCTGGGCGCGCTTGATCCGCGAGGCCGAATGCCTCTGGCATGTCGATGTGCGCACGCTGCACCGCCTGGCCGCCCAGGAGCTAGGCCAACTGCAGATCGAGGTGCCGGGACCGTTGCGCGGCCGTGTCAACCGCTGGCTCCAGGGCTTTGGCGTGGCCACCCGGTTGCAAACCGGGCGGCCGATCCCAGGCCCGCGGCGCCGCTGACCTCGTCAACAGTCGAGCGCCGGCGGCTTGAGCCCGTTGGTGTTCGCTCGTCAGCGCTTGGCAGCCGCTGCCTTTTGGGCTGCCGCAGCCGCGGGCTTGGCGGCCGATTGGGCTGGAGCCTTGCCCTGGGCTGGAGCCGCCTGGGGTACAGGCGGCTGCGGCTTCGGAATCGGCTGGACGTTGGCACACAACGCTGCCACCATGCGATCCTCGGCGCCGCGGCTGCTCGATTCCTCGGCAGACAGCGGCAAACGCCAGCTGCTCCAGGGCTGATCGCCACTGCGGGTGCTCAGCTTGAGCGTGTCGCAATGCACGGCCACCGATTCGCTGGCCTCGGCTTCGTTGGCCACGCGGCCGCATTGCACCGCGGTGATGCGCACGCCATCGGGCATGACCTTCCAGGCGGTCCAGTCGTAGCGGCAGGCGCCGAACTGACGCCACCGCGGAGCTTTCAGGGCGTTGATCCTCTGCAGCAACGCCTTCTCCTTGTCGCTAAGGCTGGGGCTGTCGGCAGCCGGCTGGGCCTTCGGTGCCGTGCTCTCTGCGTCCTGCGCTCTCACCGGGGTGATCCATGGAATGGCGAACGCACAGGCGGCAATCACTGGCAGCGCTTGCCGCAACAGATCAGGTCGTTTCATGGCGCCGTCTCGCTCCAGGGCTCAGAACCACTCGAGCACAGCTTCGTGCATTCGGCTCAGCAGCGCCGCAAAAGCCTGCAGCTTGACCGCGAGGCAGCGGCACCTTGAAGCACCAAGCTCAAGGGCGCCGCACCAGACCAGGAGCTGCATCGACGCCAACACCAGCGACGGTGTCGAGGCAAGCCTTGGCAGCCAGCCACTGACCTGGATGCCGCTGACGCAGAAGCCCTCAGGACGCGAGCGGGCACCAACAAGAACAACCCATCAGGCTGTTGATTGCACTCCCCCCTGGGATGCTCGATCGGCACCCTGTGGGCCTCAGCCAAGTCCTGCCACTTGGCCTGGCAAAGCAACAAAAAAACCGGCTGGGGAAGCCGGCAAACAACAGTGAAGACCGAGTCAAATCGGAGCGGCGGGATTTGAACCCACGACCCCCACTACCCCAAAGTGGTGCGCTACCAAGCTGCGCTACGCCCCGGCGAGACAGAAGCTACCACAGCTCCTTGCGGCGCTTGATCTGCAGCAACAGGCGGGCGGTGAGGGCCTCGCGGGCCAGACCCGTGCTGCCTCCCAGCTGCAGCTGACGGGCCAGCAACCGCAACTCGGCCAGGCTCATCGAGGCCAGCCGCAGTTCAGGCAGACGCCGCCAGGCCCGCGCCTGGGAGGGCAACGGCGCGCCGCGCTGCTGCCCCAACAGACCCAGCATGGCGCCACTAGCCATCCACTCGGGCACAAGCACCACCAGCACTGCGAGCAGGCCATAGAGCTCCACCAAACCGCGTGGCAGGGGATGCAGCGGCTTCTGGCCTGTCTGGGCCTGGGACGGCTCGTCCGAGGCGTGCTGCGTTGGGATCGGTTGGTCGCTCACAGCAGCGCAGGCGTCGGTGCGGAATGCAGGGCATGGGCGCCATCACGCCATTGCAGCGGGGGCTCGGCGGGCCGCAGTTTCACCGTCCAGAACGCCAGGGCAAAGCACAGGCCAATGGTGGCCACCAGGGCAACAATCACAACCCGATCAGGCAAGGGGGTCATCAGACGCTCTCGGTGCGCATGCAGCTGGTGCGCTGGGGCAGCTGCTCAAGGATCAGCTGATCACCCCTGAGGATCAGGGTCATCATGTCGTTGCGGTAGACGATGCCCAGGATCGACTCCGGAGCACCGCTCTGCTGTTGTTCACGAAACAGGGTGGTGCGGTAGCGCCCGGTGATCAGCGAAGCCTGAGCCTCGTTGCGCTCGACCACCACCGGCCCCTGCCCAGCGCACAGGAAGGTCTCCTTGATGGCGTAGTCCTCCCACCAGGGCGAGCCCATGGCCAGCCAGGGCCCTACGGCAGCAGCCAACGCCGGCAGCAGCAACCCAGCGACCGACATGGCCGGCTCAATCGAGGCGAATGGGTGCATTGTCGCCGCGCAACACGCAGTGCGGAATGCGCCAGTCGTAGGCCTGCCACACCCGCGGATCCAGACGAAACGCTGATCCAGCAAAGGGCTCAAGGGCGATGCCACTGGGTTGGGCCGAGCAGTAGGGGCGGCTGCCTGGCTTGGCCAGATATTGCTGGTGGTAAGTCTCGGCGGGATAGAACACAGGCCCGCTGGCGATCTCGGTGGTGATCGGGCCAAAGCCTGACGCCTGCAGCTGGCTCTGGTACTGCTCCCTGCTGGCCAGAGCAAGCTTCAGCAGATCGGGTGCATCGACATAGATGCAGGAGCGATACTGACTGCCGCGGTCGTTCCCCTGGCGATCCCCCTGGGTGGGGTCGTGACATTCCCAGAACAGTTTCAACAGATCGCTGAAATCGACGCGGGTCGTGTCCCACACCACCCGCACCACCTCGGCATGACCGCTGCGGCCGCTGCAGACTTGCTCATAGCTCGGGTCCTGCAGCGACCCTCCGGCATAGCCCACGGCCGTGGTGATCACGCCGGGCAGACGCCAGAACCCCTTTTCGGCGCCCCAAAAGCAGCCGCAGCCAAACAGGGCTTGGGCCTGGCCCAGGTCAGGTTCTGCGGTGATGGGTGTTCCCAGCACGGCATGCTGCGTTGCTGAGCCTGAGCCGGATCGAAACAGATTGAACATGGCGATCTGGGGGCGCTGCCCGCGACCCTAGACAGCTGAGTCGCCCAGTGTTGATCAGGCACTCACACAGACGTCAAACAGGACTCAATCCAAGGGCTGACTGCAACGGCCCCCAACCACCTTGATTGACAATGGCATCTCTGAAGACATTGTAGTTCTCGGCATATTCAGACAGAATGGCTTGGGTCAAAGGCGCTGCATTCGAGTCTTTGTTGTTACTAGCGAACAGCTGCAGACGCCCCTTCTGTCCGCCCTTGATCCCGAAGGTTGGGTTAGCGACCGTGGTGACATTCAGGTCGAAGTAAGACAGCTGGGTGCCACCCTTGGTGTAAGTCCACACCGGTGTTTCGCCTTGCCAGGCAGCATTATCAAAAATTTTGGCTGAAGGAACAGGAACTTTGAAGCCGCCGATGCCATCAAAATTCACCAGCGCACCATCCTTGTTGGGACCGCTCATGCTGCCGAACAGATTGGCCACATCCGACGCAACCCAGAACGTGCTCAGATCCGTCACTTTGGGGCCGACCTGCACCTTGACCCCAGTCAGCGGATCGATCGTGCCGTTCTGAAAGATTGTCAGATTGAACGGCTGAGACGTGCCTTGCTCCTGTTGAATCTGGCGCAGCATGGGAGCTGCAGCCAAATTCTCGGTGAAGCCCCCATCGGCCAGGCGCGTGATGCCGCTGGCGCTGTACAGACGCATGAGGGCCTCAACGCTCGCCCCCCCTCGCTTGGGTGTGGGCAACAGTTTGGGCATCGACAAGGTGCCATTGCTGAACGATGCCAAGGGCGCCACTCCCCGGGCCGCAGCGGCGATGGTGTTTGCAAGAGCACTGTTGTTGAGGCCAGCGAACGTCTGCACCGCTGCCAGGTGGGCCAAAGCTGACGAGGAGGCCGTGGTGGCATCCACCAGCGACAAGGCCGGTTTCTGGGCAGCGGCAACCGGTGTCTTGAGCGAGGGCAGCGTCGAGAACCACTTGTTGTTGCTAAGAACCAGCGTGGCATCACCAGCAGGCAAGACGGCGGACGCGAGCGGTGTCGTTGCCCCCTCTTTGACATCACTGAGAAACGTCAGGGGGGTCATCTGCCCCTGAGCCGGGGCTTGGGCCGAACTCAGGGGTGTTGCGCTGAAGATCTTGTTCTGCAACAGACCAATGCTGTCAAGCACGGTGGGTGTTGTCTGCGCTGAAGCGGCGATCAACAGGTCCTTGCCTGCAGCCCAGGGTAGGCGCGGTGCATCCAGCCCCTTGCTGCCAAGATCGGCGAGCATGTTGTACGGCTGATAGACAAATTTGTCGGTAAAATTGCGCCAGGTGAACTGAGCCGCATCAGCAGCGCCAGCCAGCCCCACGAAATAAGCAACGTTCTTGAGGCTGTCCTGCATGGACTGCGGCAGCTGCTGAATCAAGGTTTGTAGCCAGGCCGGTGGTTGGGGCGTTGTGGCCTTGAACAACGCCGTGACCTGTCCGTTGTAACCCGTGCTGTTGTATTGATCGCGTGCGGCCTTCTGCTCCAAACCCGCAAGAAACGGACTTGAGTAGGCCAGTTGGCTCAAGAACCAGGAGCCCCCAGAGTTGGCAGCGATGCCCTGGACCTTGCCCAGCAGCGTCGAGAGATCACTGCTGTTGCCCTGGGTGGCCAGGCGATCCAGGCCACCAGCGATCAGTCCAGCCAGCGCCGAATGGGTGTTCCAGCCACCACCACTGAAGCAGACATAGGGCAAGGACGACGACGTCGTGGCCTGAGCCATGGCTGGGGAACGCAGCACTTCAGCTGCAGTATCGCCGCGTCGGCCGCTTCCCACACCACCCAGGTGGGTGAGCCATGGACTTAGCGCTCAGTAGGAACCAAGGCGATGTGATTCAGCAGCGTTGTGGTGAAGGCAAACAGCAGAAACGGCAGCGACAGCACCAGAATCAGCCCGACGCCGACCAGAGCGAACACGGGCCTGCTGGCGCCCATCAGCGCCAGACCGGCCGCCAGGCTCACAAAGATCACCGCCATCCAGATCAGAATCTGGGCGTAGATGTCACCGAAGGTGAGCGTGCAGCGCAACTGGTAACGCTGCATGGCCGGCGGCTGATCAGCAGAGCCAGACGAAGCCATGACCGAGACCCGATGAAGAGGAGCTGAACCCAGATAAGCCACGTCGAACGACGCTGGCCGTGCTGCGCAACACTCGTTCAGACGGGCCCCTCTCACTCAGTTGACCGATTGCAGCTGCTGGTCAGCCTGCTGACGCTCCCACAGACGGCGGTAGGTGCCATCGACAGCGAGCAGCTCGTCGTGACGTCCCTGCTGCACCAACCGACCCTCGTCGAGCACCAACACGCGATCGGCGCTGGCAGCAGCCGAGAGCTGGTGGCTGATCATCAGCACCGTGCGGTGCTGCTGGGCCCGGATCGATCGCAAAATCTCGGCTGCCGTCGTGTTGTCGACACTGGCTAGGGCGTCATCGAGCACCAGCAGCGAAGCGCGCAACAGCAGAGCGCGTCCCAGGGCCGTGCGTTGCCGCTGGCCGCCGCTGAGGGTGATACCCCGCTCACCAACCAGGGTTTGGTAGCCGTCGGGGAAGCCCTTGATGTCACCGGCCAGGCGCGCCTGGGTTGCCACCTGCTCCACTGCGGTCAACGGCGCTTCGGGGTCTCCGTAACGCAGGTTGTCGGCGAGACTGGCGGTGAACAGAAACCCCTCCTGGGGCACCAGGGCCACCTGGCTGCGCAAATCAGCCAGCTCGAGGGCGGTGATATCGACCCCGTCGAAGAACAGCTGGCCCGCCTCCACCTCCACCATGCGGCCAAGGGCACGGGCCAGGGTGGTCTTGCCGCACCCAACAGGCCCCACCACAGCCACCAGCTCACCGGGCTGCAACACAAAACTGACGTCGACGAGGGCGGGACGCCCTGCATCGAGATAGCGCAGCGTCAGACCACGGGCCTCCACCTGGCCCCGCGCCGGGGTGACCAGCGGGATGGCTCGTCGGGGCGACAAAATCCTGGGCACCCGGCTGAGCAGATCCTCGACCCGCTCGAGACTGACCTGGCCGGTCTGAAAGGTGTTGAGGGTGAAGCCGAGCAGCGCGGTAGGAAACACCAAGCGCTCCACATAGAGGATCAGGGCCACCAGGTCGCCGATCGAGAGACGACCGCTCTCGAGCTGACCGCTACCCAAAGCAAGCAGCAGCAGCAGGCTGAGCGAGGAGATGCCCTCCAACAGCGGGAACAAGGTGCTGCGTGTGCGGGCCAGGTTGAGGGCAGCGTCGCGGTAGATCCGATTGCGTCCAGCAAAGGCCGCCTGCTCAGTGGGCTCCTGGCCGTAGATCTTGATGGCGCTGATGCCGCTGAGATCCTCTTGCACCAGATCGCTGAGGCTGGCCAGGGCCTCCTGCTGGCGGCGCTGCTGGCGCATCATGCGGCCGCCGAACAGCCGCACCACCATGAGCATCAAGGGGTAGAGCCCGATCGCAGCCAGGCTCAGCCAGGGGTCAATCGCCAGCATGGCCGGCAGGGTCAGGGCATAGGCCAGCACGGTGTTGGTCAGGCTCAGCACCGCAAAGCCCAACAGCCGGCGCACGTTTTCAACATCGCTGGTGGCCCGGCTGATCACCTCGCCGCTGCCGGTGCTCTGCACCCAGCCCGGCTCCTGCCGCAGCACATGGTCAAACAGACGCT
>CAYFMB010000012.1:0-18534 GCA_964344095.1 uncultured Klebsiella sp. | reverse complement strand
GCTGGACCTGCAGGTCCAGCCCCTGGGGCAGGCGCCAACGGTGCAACGGCGAGAGAGCGATCTGGCCGCTGCGCCAGGGTGGCTCAGACGTCGCGGCCAGCGGCCTCAGCCGCAAGCGAGCGAGCGGCTGGCGCAACTGCTCAGCCGCGAGGCCAGGGACCTGCGGGCCGTGCGGGAACACAGCGGCTTGCACCGCCGCGACCGCAGACGCTGGCAGCAGCACCAGCAAGGCGAGACGCAACGGCAGGGACTGACGCGCAGACTTCATGAGCGAACCTCCTGAACAGCAACCGCCTGTGGCGGCACAACCGCGGCCAGCTGACGCTCCAGCAGACGCAGGTAGACCCAGCCGAGCAGCAGCGTGGCCAGGCCTGAAAACACCAGGGAGCCGGCCTGGTCATGAAAAAAGTCAAACCAGAACGTGCCCTTGCCCTGGCCCGCCCCCGCCAAGGCGGCCAACAAGGCCAACCGCAGCACATTGGTGAACCAGCCGATCCATGGCGTGAGCAGCAGGATCGCGATGCGGCTGCGCCAGCTGCGCAGAGGGAAGGCCAGCAGGAAGAGCGTGGTGACGCAGAGGAGCTGGGCGATCATGTCGAGACCGTTGCAGGCCGCGAGCACCTGCACGCCGCCGCCCGGCAGCAGCACCATGCGCCCCTGCACACGCACGGCCCAGCCCAGGCACGACAGCAACGCTCCGGCCCCCTGGGCACCGGCAACGCTCAGGGGCAGCTCGGGCAGCACCCGCAACAACAACGGGTAGACGGGCAGCAACAGCAGGCAGAGCAGCGACTCACGGGCCAGATGGCACTGGCGCCAGGGCATCCCGAGCAGCACCAGTGCCAGTCCAGCCACCGGTGCCATGGCAAACACGACCCCGTCCCAGTGGCCGGCCAGCCCAGTGCGCCAGAGAACCCACAGCAACAACGGCATCGCCAACAGCAGCTGCAACGGCGCCGGCTGGGGCCGCAACCGGGCCAGACGATCCTCAAGGCAGATCAGCGCCCCGGCCCAGATCAACAGGCCGATGACGCTGACCTTGGCCCCCTGCGTGTGATGCAGCACTGCCAGGTTCTGCGCGGCCACCGCGGCTGCCAACAGCAACCACTGCCGCCGCAGGCCCGACCAGCGGCGCCAAAGCCGCTCAACCGAAGACCACACCCTCATACCCCGACCGCAACGGGCTGATGGGCGGCGCGGCCCTGAGGCAGATGGCGGGCGAGCACCTTGCCATAGCGGTGCAGAGCCAGCTCGGGGGTCGCGCTGTTGAGCAGATGACGGCGACTGGCCAGCCCCAGCTGCCGAGCCAGCTGGGGCTGGGCCACCAGGCGCAAAATGAACCCCGCCAGGCCCGTGGCATCGCCGCTGCGGAAGGCCGCGCCGCAGCCGGCCGTCTTGACCTCATCGACCAAATACGAATCGGGGCCGCAAATGACGGCGACCGGGGTCGCCGCGGCCAGATGGCCGTACAGCTTGCTGGGCGCCACCTGGCCTTCAGCCTCGGCCAGCAAAGAGACCACAGCCAGATCGGCAGCAGCCAGCATGGCCGGCAAATCGGCGGGTTGCTGGTAAGGCAACAGCTGAACCTGGCTGAGGCCCTCCCGCTGCACCCGCTCGCTCAGCTGCTGGTGCCGGGCACCGTCGCCCACGATCAAGAAGCGGATCCCCGGCTGGCCGGCCAGCAGACCAGCGGCATCAATCAAGGTGTCGAGATCATGGCAACGCCCCTGATTGCCGGCGTACAGCACGGTGAACATGCCGCTCAGACCGTGGCGCTGCACAAACGGGTTGACCGCCTTGGGCATGGGCCGGATGCGGCGGGGATCCGCCCAGCTGGGAATCACGGTGACCGGGGTGGTCAGGGCCGGATAGACCTGATGCAGGCGCGAGGCCATGGTCGAGCTGAGCACCACCACCTCCCGCGCTGCCATCAGGGCCCGGCCCTGCCAGGCCTGCCACAGGCGCGCCAGCGGATGGGCGGGCTTGAGCACGCCCAGGGCTATGGCGACATCGGGATACAGGTCGTACAGAAGCAACACATAAGGCGCACCTGTGATGGCATTCAACAACCAACCGAACAGCGGCAAATAGGCGGGCTCACTGGTCAACAGCATCAGATCACCGCGTCGCGCTGTACGCAGCAATCGCAGCGACGAACGCAGACAGAACAACAGACTGTTGACCACACGACCACGAATGCGCGAAGGCCACCAACGTGACACCGAGGTCCGACGAATGCAGCGGTTGTGATCAAAACTGATTCGCGCTGCCTGTCGATCATGAAAAGCGTAATTGGGCTGACCGGTCAGCACCTGTATCTGCAGTCCCCGCAATGCAAGACGCCTGGACAGGTCATCCAGAAACTGGCCGGTTGCCGCAAAGTCCGGGGGGAAAAATTGGCTGACAACCGTGAGCCTGAGGTGGTCATTGCGCTGGCGTCTCCACTGCCATCGCCGAGCCAGGAGTTGAACATCAAAACCAAAGGGAACCCTGCGAAACAAGGCTCGACCAGCAACAGCCACAGAACCGATTCAGCTGATACAAATCGAACCTATTCATCAAATTGATCACTGCAGCCCTGACTGCCTGAACTCTGCAGCCTGATCGCCGCAGAGCGCTGGCGACTCCCGACTGGCCGCGCCGGATTGCCGCTCACCACAACACCGGGACCGACCGCACCACGCACGACCGCAGCCAGGGACACCACCGCACCGCGACCGATGCGGCAACCCGGAGCGAGCACGGCGCTGGCGGCAACCCAGGCCTCGGGCGCCACCGTGATCGGCTCGGCCCGCAGCTCAAAGCCGGGGCTGCGGAAATCGTGGTTGCCCGTGCACAGATACACCCCCTGGGACAGACAGACCCGCTGGCCCAGGCGCACGGGCGCAATGTTGTCGATCCAGACGGCCTCACCGAGCCAACAGTGAGGACCAACCGCCAGACGCCAGGGGTACTTAACCCGCAGGCCGGGTTTTAAGCGGCAGCCACAGCCGATGCGCGCTCCAAAGGCCCGCAGCAACCAGCAGCGCCAGGCCGACCCCGGCAGCCAACGGTTGGCCAGCAGCGGTGAACCGGCGCAGAACCACAACAGCTGCAGCCAGCGCGGACGGCCCTGGGAGAACCCCCGCGGCAGGCGGTACTGATCCAGCCGTTGGATGCCGTTCAGGCCAGCCATGGCCGCAGCTGAGGGAAGGCCTGGGTCAGGGCCTGATGCAGGCGCCGGCGGGTGGCCGCCTGATCGGCGTGGGCGGCAACCCAGGCCAGGGCCGCCGCGGCCAGCTGCTCGCGCCGGGGGCGATCACCGCAGACCGCTGCAATCGCCCGGGCCATCGGCTCGGGCTGCGCTGGCACCAGCACACCACACCGGCCGCCATCGAGCAGTTCCTCAGGGCCGCCACAGGGGGTGCTCAGCAACGGCACCCCGCAGGCCATGGCCTCGAGCGCTGCCAGGCACAACCCCTCCTGGTGAGATGGGATCACAAACAGATCCCAACCCTGCATCACCCGCGCCAGCTCGGCCGCGCTCAGCAAGGGATGCAGACGCACCCGATCGGCGATGCCAAGGCGCTCGAGCTGGGGCTGAAGGCCACCACCATCGGCCTCGCCAGTGAGCTCGAGCTGCACCGGGACACCTTGGGCCTTGAGCAGGGCGACGGCCTGCAGCAACAGACCAATCTGCTTGCGCGGATCGCTGTAGCGCCCGGCAAAACCAAGCCGCCACGGCACGCAGCGCTCCCGCGCCGGCCGAAACAAGTGCGGGTTGCAGGGGCGGTAAAGCACCCCAGCCAACGGCCGCCCGGCGATGCGCTCAAGGCTGCGCGCGGTGGCCTGGCTGATGCTCAAAATCTGCCCGGCGGGATCGCGCAGGGCGCGGCGCTCGAGCTGCCGCAGCACCGGCGTGTTGACCACCTGGTCCAACAGGCGGCGCGGCGGAGCAAAGCGAGCCACCCGATCCTGACGATCGCCATGCCAGTCGCTGCCGACCCAGGCCAGATAGGGCCGCTGCAACAGGCTCAATCGGGCGGCGCAGAGCGGATTACCGGTCACAGCCAGATGCAGATCACAGCTGGCGGCCAGCTGGCGCCAAGCCGCACCGCCGAGGTAATGGGTGAATTCGAGCTCGGGCAACCACGCGCCAATGGCCTGCCCGTGCCAGTTGCCCGCCAGCGTCTGCGTCCGATCGCCCGGTCCATGGCCGCGGCATAGAGCCGGCAGCGCCGCCGGCAGCGGCAACGACAGCTCGGGGCTGCAACTCCAGGGCTCGTACCAAGCCAGAACAGGCTCGATCTCGAGCAACTCCAGTTCGCGCACCAGCCAGCTGAGCTTGCTGGTCACCCCACCCACACCAGGGCGGATCGTGCTGATGAGGGCCCGCATCAACCCACCGGCTCCAGCAGCAGCAGCAGCAGCAGCAGCTCGGCATAAACCCGCTGCGCCACATAGAACAGACCGCGGCGCCCCTCCCAGAGATTGCCGCGACCCAACAGACACACCAACGCCACCAGCAGCGGCGCCAGGGGGGTGTGCTTGCGTAGGCGGTCGGCCGGCGACAGTTCAGCCCAGCAGCAACGGCGCAATTTGTCGCGCTCCTCGCGCAGGTAGCGCAGCTGGGCCGTCAACCAGCGCTCCAGGGGCTTGCGGTCGTCGTGATGAATGGGCTGACTGAGGCTGGCGACCCGCCCCTGCAGCACCAGCCGCTGGGTGTGGCCGTCATCGCGGTAGTGACCGCACTCGGGCCTGAACAGGGCCACCCGCGGGGGCAACAGGGCACCTGAGAGGGGCCGGCCGGCAACACAGAAGCGAAAGCGCAGGGAAAACCCAGCCAGATCGTCCGGCGGCTCCAGCAGCGCCGCGTTGATCTCAGCGGCCAGCTGGGGCGGCAGCACGTAATCGGCATCAAGGGTCAGCACCCAGGGGGTGCGGACCTGAGCCAGGCCGAAGTTCCACTGCGCCGCAAAGCTGTCGAAGGGACGCTGCAGCACCGCCAAGACCAACCCTGCTGGGATTTGCCGCTGGGCGATCGCCAGGGTCTGATCGGTGCTGCCGCTGTCGACCAACACAACCCGCTGGAGTGCCGGCTGCAGCGGCCTGAGGGATGCCAGGGTGCGGGCCAGGTTGGCCTCCTCGTTGCAGGTGAGCACCAACCCCGTCAGCCCTGCAGCCATGGATGCTCCGCTCGCGTGGGCGAAGCGTATGGATCACGACCAGACGCGACGCCCGTTAACGCAGGGAGGGGGCATCTCCGCGGCCACTCAGCTGCACCCCCCGCTGCCTGGCCACCAGCAAGGGCACCGCCAAGGCCGACCCCAGGGCGAGGCTGAGCAGCAACAACACAAAGGGGTCGCCGTAGACCCCGCTGGCCGCCAGGTAAAGCGGCACGTTGGCCAGGGTGAAGGCCACCAGACCCAGCTGCAAATTGACCCACGGCTGGGGCAGTTCGCGCAGCAGAGACAGATTGCGCGCCAGCATCACCACCAGCAGGGCCAACCCGACCAGCAGCAGCAGCACTCCCAGCAGACCCAGCTCGGCCATGAGCCGGCCGCTGCCGCTCTCGGCCACATATCCGATGCTGCGGCCCAGCAACTGGCGACGACCGAAATCCAGATCGCCGGTCTGGGTCGCTGCCCCGGCCCCCAGCCCGAACAGGCCATAGAGCTCCAGGGCCCGGTTAGAGCCACCGATGGCCAGCAGCGCAAAGCGATCCCAGAGCTCATGGCGCACCGAGAGCGCCCGCTGGACGTACTCGCCCATGCCGCCACTGGCGCGCAGCCAGGGCAACAGCAGCAAAGACGCCAATCCCGACACACCCGCCAGGGCCACCAGGTTGCCCACCAGCCAGCGGCGCCACGGGGCCCGCAGCCAGCGCTGCAGCAACAGGGCGTCAAGGGCAACAAACAGCAGCACCAGCACCTGGGCTTTGCGCCGTCCGGTGAACAGGGTGAGCCCGACAAACGCCAACGCCAGCAGGCCATAGCCGAGCACCGCCGAGCGGCGCCGGCTCGCAGTGGCCAGCACCAGCGCCAAGCAGGAGGCCGTCGCCAAATGCCAGGCCGCCACCTCACTGGTGCGCCAGAAACCGCAGGCGCCGTACATCGAGAGACCCGAACGAAAATCGATCAAAATGCCCTCGCCAACTTCTTTCAGCAGGGGGTGCTGCACCCCGCGGTAGCTCAACCAGACCCCCCAGGCTGCTGGCACCGACAGCCAGACATACAGCTGCAGCAAACGGTGCAGCAGGGGTGGCTCGCTAGCCACTTCAAAGCCCAGCCACAAACCCAGCAGCGGCGCCACATAGAAGCCAACCCCGATCAGACTCAGCAGCGGCTGACCGAAACGCACCAGCCCATGCAGGGCCTGCAGCACCAGCAGCGTGGCGTACAGCGGCAGCCATTGGCCCAGCGGTGGCATGGTGGCCTGCAGCAGCGGCAAGTCCAGACCGCGTCGCTGCTGCACGATGGCGACGGCGCAGCAGGCCGCCGCCACCAGCACCAGCCCCACCGTCAACGGTGGCTGGCCAGGCAGCGACTTGCGCAGGGGATCCTGCAGGAAACCCAGCACCACCACCAGGGGCAGGGCGGCACGCCAACCACCCTGCAACAGCTGCAGAACGAAAGCAAAGCCCAGCAAGAGCACCAACAGCGGCAGCAGGCTCATGCCACCAGGGCCCGATAGGCCGCTGCAAAACGCTCGGCGATCCCGGGCCAGCTGAACTGCTCAAAGGCCAGGTTGCGGGCCCGCAGCCGCATGTCGGGATCGGAGCTGGCGAACAACTGGGCCAAGGCGCCGGCCAAGGGCTCAGGCGCAGCGCTGCAGACCACGCCAGCCCGGGCCGCTTGCACAGCCGGAGCCAAGGCCACCTCGGCCGTGATCAGCACCGGGGTACCGACCGCCAGGGCTTCGATCACGGCGATGCCGAAGTTTTCGGATGCCGACGGCAGCACAAACCAGTCGGCCTGGGCCAGGAGCTGCCATTTGGCAGCGCCTTCAACAAAGCCCAGCCAGCGGCAGCGCGATTCCAGTCCCAGGGCAGCGGCCTGGCGGCGCAGCTCGGCTTCATAGGCCGGTTCGCCACGGCCGGCAATCTGCAGCACCCAGTCGCGCTGGGGCTGCTGCTGCAGCAGCAGCGCCAGGGCCTGCAACAGGTGCTCAAGCTGCTTCTTGGGATGGAGGCGACTGAGAAACAGCAACCGCACTGGATCACCGGGCTGGCGAGACGGGCCAGCAGGCAGCGGTGGCGGCAACACGCCCAAAGGGATCTCGAGGCAGGGCACCGGCAACTGCAGGGCGGCGGTCTGCTGGGCTTCGGCCGGCGTGGTCACATGCAGGGCCGCGGCACCGGCCAGGTTGTCCCGCTCGACCAGGGCAAGCATCAGACGCTTGCGACGCGGGCTCTGCTTCAGGCTCCAGCTGCAGAGCTGGCCGATGGTGCTCACCACATAAGGGACCCCGGCCGATCGAGCCAACAGCATCGCCAGGGTCGAGGGGAAAGCGAACAGGGCATGGACATGCACCAGGTCGACCTCCGACAGCTGCCGCTGCAGCCGCAGCGCCAAGGCCGGAGCCAGGGCCCAGTCGCGCAGGGCGCGCTGCGGCAGGCGCCAGCGGCGGCACAGCCACACCGGCACCCCCTGGTGCTCGCTCCAGATGCCGCAGGGCACCGCATCGAACACCCCAGCGCCGTGGTCATCGGTGCTGAGCACGCGGGCGTCAATGCCGAGCTGACGCTGGGCCGCCGCCAGCTCCAGGGCGGCCACCGTCGGCCCGCCGCGCAACGGACTGATCGACGGAATCACATGCAACACCCGCATGATCAGGGCTCGACCGGGCGCAGCAGCAGCGGAGCGCAGCGGCTCAGCTGCAGCGCCGCGACCAGGGCCCGCAACTCCCCGAGCAACTTGACGGGAATCCACCACGGATGACGCAGATGAAAGCGGGTGCGCACCTCGCGCAGGGGCCGGCGCAGCAGGTACCAGCTGCGCTGCAGGCCGCGGCCGCAGCGCAGGGCGTAGTAACAGTCACCGACGCCATGGACCGCTGAAGCGCTGGTCAGGTGGCTACCGCCGCTGCGGGTGCCGCCCGCTGGAGCCCGCAGATGACGCAGCGACGCTTCAGGGGCAAAACGAATCGCGCCCCCGGCCGCGATCAACCGCTTGGCGAATTCGGTCTCAAAGCGATAGGCCACCGGCGGCGGAAAGCGCTCGTCAAAGCCACCCAGTGCCAGGGCACGCGCACGCCTGAGGCTGAGATTGCCGGCCATGGCGTTCTCGATCCAGGCACCGATGGTGCTGTTGAAGGGAAAGTCGAGATCCCGCCACAGTGAGCAGCGATGCGGCCGACCCAGCAACGGTTCTGGCTGCTGCGCGGGCTGCAGGATCTGACCGACCACGGCCCAGGCGCTGGCAAAGCGGTGATGGGCCTGCAGGTGGGCCGCCAGCAGATCGGCTGCGGGCTCGATGTCATCGTCCAGAAACAGCACGATCTCGCCGCGCGACCGCTGCAAACCGGTGTTCATGGCTCGGGTCAGGTGGGGTTGGCTGAGGCGCAGCCAGCGCAGACGCCCCGCCTGCTGCCACGCATCCAGGGCTCGCTGCACCGCGGGCTCATGCTCAGGGGTCTGATCGACCAGGAGCAGTTCGCTGCCGCTGCCGAGGGCCCGGCGCTGCGGTTCGAGGGCGGCGATCGTGTCGAGCAGGACCTGCTCGCGCCCGTAGCTGGGAATCACGATCGAGAGCATGACGCCAGCCGCCGTTGCAGAAGAACGATGGTGGCGAAGCCAACGAGCCCGGCCACGCCCCTGCAGCGCTTCTGCAGCCCGTTCAGGCCACAACCGTCGCCGCCTGCAGCAGCCGCAGCCACCCCTTGAGCAGCCAGGGGGCATGCCACAGGGCCTGCAGCAGGTAGAGCCGGCAGCGGCCATCGCCGCGGCGGCGCAGACACTCCCCGATGAAATAGGCCCCTTCGGCCCGGCGCTGATCGGGCCAGGCCAACAGCCGTCGCCAGCCCGGCGGCCGCCGCTGGGGCCGGATCAGCCGCGCCCGAGCCAACCAGAAGCGCTCGTCGTTACCCCGGCAGCGGGCCAGATACAGCTGCCGGGCCAGCAGCGCCAGCAGCCGCTGCTCACGCCAGTGCCGCGACGACAATCCGGTGGCAAACAGGCGGCAGGCGTAGAGGGTCTCGGGGCAGTGGCCAAACCGCCCCAGCAGTGCCAGCCGGTACCAGAGGTCCCAGTCCTGGGCGTAATAAAACGCAGGTCGGTATCCGCCCGCGGCCCGGTAGGCCGAGCGGCGCAGCAGCACGGCACCGTGATGGGGCACATCGCTGGCGAGACCCTGCTCCGGCGGCAGGGTGTTGACCCAGCGGGGCTCCGCAGCGGCGGGGCGGGCAGAGTTTGGCGGCAGCGCCGCTTCGCGATCCAGGGGCTCCCAGGCCGGCCCGAAGCGGGCGACCCCACAGGTCACCAGCACGCAATCGGGATGGCGTTGCAGCAGCTGCCATTGCTGCAGCAGCCGCCCCGGCAACATGCGATCGCCCACGTCGATGCGGGCGATCGCCTGGCCCCGGGCCAGACGGCAGCCGCGCCGCAGAGCCCGGGTCAGGCCGGCATGGGGTTGCAGCACCAGGCGCAGGCGGTGGTCGCTGCGGGCCCGCCGCTGCAGAGCACGCCATTGCGACAGTGGCGGGAAGCCATCGGCCACCAGCAGGCATTCGAGCGCCACCCCCTGCTGCGCCAGAACCGAGTCGAGGGTGTCAAGCAACCGCGCCACGGGCGCGTCATGCACGCCGAGCACCACCGAGACCTGAGGACGCACAGGCATCAGCCCCGCAGCCGCTGGGCCAGGTGTGCCGCACCGCTGGCACCCACCCCCCGGCGCAGCACGCCATAAAGCGACTGCTGCAGCGGCAGAGCACCGCGATCGGGCAAACCCGCGGCCAGGGCACGCGACAAGGCGAGCAGCTGATCGCCCTGGTCAGTGGCGCCAGCAGCATGCAACTGGCGCGCACGCAAGAAGCACCAGCGGGCCAGGTGCTCCCATTCGGGAGCCTGGGGCGCCACCCCCGCCAGCAGGGCACAGGCCGCCAGCCGCGGCAGGAAGCGCGCTTCATCGAGCAGATAGGCCGTCGCCGGGCCACGACTGACCCGTGCACTGCTGTTGTGCTCGAGCTGGCACGAGACGGTGCTGCCGCAGTGCACCAGCCGCGCCCCCAGGGCCCCCATGCGGGCCTCGAGATCCCAGTCTTCTGGACGAAAACCCAGCCAGGGACCTGCCGCGTCGCTGATGCTGCGGCGCAAGAGTGGCGTGTGCGTGTGCCACCAGCGCTCCACCAGCAGAGCCGGGAACAGCTGCGTGTGTTGTTCGGCCGTGCGGCGGCTGGGATCAGCCAGCACCCGACCCGAGCCATCGACCAGTCGCGCCGTGCCATAGGCGATGGCGCAGTCGGGGTTGCTCGCCAGTGCCGCGACCTGATCAGCAAACTTGTTGGGCAGCAACCAGTCGTCGCTGTCGAGGTACTGGATGTAGGCCCCCCGCGCGGCCAGCCGGCCCAGCTCCCGCGCCGCACCGGGACCAGCATTGGCCTGATGCAGCACGCGAATGTGCGTGGGATGGAGACGCTGCAACGCCATCAGCACCGCCGGAGTGTCGTCGGTGGAGCCGTCATCGACCAAGAGGATCTCGATCGGCCGATAGGTCTGCTCCAACACGCTGTGCACAGCGCGCTGGACCATGTGCGGGCGGTTGAACACCGGGATGATCGTGCTAACCAGACCGTCGAGCGGCCGGATGGCATTGGCTCCTGTCATGCCGCCAGGCCCTGCAACTGCTGGCGCCAGAGACCCGCATAGCGGCCGTCGCCACGCAACAAGGTGGCGTGATCACCTTGCTCGACCCGGCGACCGGCCTCCAGCACGACGATCTGGTCGGCATGGCGCACCGTGCTGAGCCGATGGGCGATCACCAGCACCGTGCACTGGGCACCCAGGTTCTGAATGGCGAGCTGCACCAGCGACTCGTTTTCACTGTCGAGCGCGCTGGTGGCCTCATCCAGGATCAACAGATCGCAGTGACAGAGCAGGGCCCGGGCCAACGACAGGCGCTGGCGCTGACCACCGCTGAGGCGATAACCGCGCTCCCCCACCGGCGTGTCGAAGCCCTGGGGCAGCTGTTCGATCAGGGGCAGAATCTGGGCACGCTCGGCGGCACGCTCCACGGCGGCATGGCTGATGCCGGGCCTGCCGATGCGGATGTTGTCAGCCACGCTGCCGTTGAACACAAAGGTGTCCTGACTGACCACGCCCAGGCGCTGCTGCCAGCTGCTGAGCTCCAAAGACTGGAGATCGCAGTCATCGATCAGGACCCGGCCAGCCTCAGGGGTGTACAGGCCGATCAGCAGATCCGCCACGGAGCTCTTGCCCGCGCCGCTGGGTCCCACCAGAGCCGTGGTGGTGCCACGAGGCAGGCTGAGATCCAGATGATCCAGGGCCAGCGGCTGCCCAGGGCCATAACGCAGGCACACCTGCTCCAGCCGGATGCCGCGCTGCAGGGCCACAAACGGACGCCCGCCCTGGCGGCGGTATTGCTTGTCTGAGCTGTGGAGCAGGCCCTGCAGACGCGCCACCTCACCGGCATTGCGGCCAAAGGTGTTGCTGTTGACTGCAATGGCGCTGAGGCGTTGATTGAGACGCTGCAGCGCCAGCAGAAACGTGGCCAGGCTGGGCAAGATTCCGCCTTGGCGGCCATGCAGCAGCAGCACGCTCAGGCCAGCCAGCAGGGCAAAGCTGAGCACCGGCAGAAAGTTGCCTAGCGGCGCCGTCAGTTCCACCAGGCGGACCTGACGGCTCAGGGCGTGCTGCAGCTCAGCCATCAACCGCTCCAAGGAGCGCTCGGCGCGCTCCAGCAGGCCATAGCTGTGCAGCACCCGCAAGCCCTGCAGGTCCTCACTGATGCGACTCACCACAGCCACAGTCGTGGCCGTGAGCTGATGGGCTCTCTGGCGCACGCGGGGCAACAGCTGCCGCTGCAACCCCACCATGGCGCCACCCATCAACAGAGCGCCCAGCAACAACCAGGGCGACAGCAGCAGCATCACCCCCAGGTAGACCAGGGCCATCAGCCCATGGACCAGCACCTGGGCCGCCGTGGTGATCTGCTTTTCCACAGCCTCGGGCCCCTGGCCCACATGGCTGATCAGATCGCCGACCCGGTAACGACTGGCGCAGGCAAAACTGAACCCGAGAATCTGGCGGTGCAGCGCTGTGGTGATCTGGGCCCGGCAACGCGCGGCGAACAGACCCACCAGCACAGCATTGCCGTAGCGCAGCAGACTCTGCAGCGCCTGCAAAACCACTGACACCAGCAGCACCAGCACAAACAGCGTCTCAGTCGGCAAGGCCAGCCAGGCCAGGGGAGCCGGTGGTTCTCCCGCACTCAGCAGCCGGATGCCGCCGTAGAGCACCACGAGGCTGAAACCTTCGCTGCAGGCCTCCAACAGGTTGAGCCCAGCCCCGAGCGTCAGCAACCGGGCCTGCGATCGGGCTGTCTGACCCAACAGCCGCCCCACAGCCGTGAGCGACGTCCAGCGTTGGCTCTGCCAAGACAAGCCGCGCACAACCGTTGATTCATCCGAGCAACCGAAAAGTACGCAGCTCAGGCGGTTGCAAACGACAGCGCTGAACATCTGCGTTGCTCTGCAGCAAATGCGGCCGTTCCGATGAACACTTGGCCGCAGGTGCGATGAATCAGGACGCCATGGCGCATCGAGAGATTCATGCTGCCCGCACTCCCTGCAGCACAGCGATCGCAGGGTGACCCTCTCACCAGGCAATGGTGCACCTCAGCTTGCAGCGAACCATGACCGACACCTCTGCACAAATCCACGATCCGCGCGGGCGATCCAGGCGGCAACTCGCCTGGGCCACAACCGCCCTGGCCCTCAGTGGCAGCGCTTTGCTGAGCATGCCGCAGGGCGCCCAAGCCCAACCCATCAACAACGGCGATGGCAGCTACACCTTCCATTTCGACATCAATGCCGGCGCCACACCCCCGGCTGGCAACCCCGCCTGGCTGAGCGCGCTGATCAGCCCGTTGAACGGAGGCAACGGCGTCACGATCGACCTGAACGGCAACTTGCAGAACAGCCGAGAATTCATCACCAAGGTCGGCTTCAATGTGATTGATAAAATCCAGAATCTGAGCTGGAGTTGCAGCAGCAGCTTCATCAGCTGCAATGCAAGCAGCGTCGATCAGGAGTACAACAACCCGCCCAAGATCAACTTCGCCAATGGCATTCAAGGCCTCGATCTAGCGATCAATCTGCCGATTGCAAACAACAGAAACCGCTTTCAGGGCAACGACACCGCCCGCTTCACGCTCAACGGCACCGGCCTGACTCCGCTCAACTTCCTGACCACCAACGATCCTGGCTCCCCGGTGACGGGAGTGTTCTCAGCGGCGCGGGTGCAGGGCCTGCAGACGGGATCCGACAGCACCACGATCATTGACCCCGTCCCGAGTGCAGCGCCGGGACCGCTGCCCCTGCTGGGGGCAGGGGTGGCCCTGGGCTTCAGCCGGCGTCTGCGGCGGCGGCTCAACCTGGGGCAGAGCCTGAACTGAAGCAGGGGTTGGCTGGCAACCATCACCCAGACTGGATGGCACGCCAGCCTTGATCGGCCACTGACAGCCGTGCCGCCCTTGCCTGAGCCCAGCCTGCCGGTGGTGGAGACCTTTCACTCGCTCCAGGGCGAGGGGATCCATGCCGGGCGCAGCGCTTTTTTCATCCGTCTTGGCGGCTGCAATGTCGGCTGCAGCTGGTGCGACACCAAACACAGCTGGCCGGCAGCGCAGCATCCGCAGCGCCGGCTTGATGCCCTGGCCAGCGAGGCGCGGGCAGCCGCCGTGGCCGGAGCCGCCTTTGTGGTGATCACCGGCGGCGAACCGCTGCACCACGATCTGGGCCCGCTGTGTTCAGCCTTAGGTCACGACGATGGCGCGATGGCCTTGCCGCTGCATCTGGAAACGAGTGGGGTTGATCCCCTCAGCGGCCGCTTCGACTGGATCACCCTCTCGCCCAAGGCCCACCGGCCGCCCAGCCGCCAACTGCTGGCGGCCTGCCATGAGCTCAAGGTGGTGGTTGCAGGCGACACCGACCTGGCCTTTGCCGAAGCGATGGCCCAGGCCGCTCAGGCCAACCGCAGCGATGCTGGGCCGGCGCTGCTGCTGCAACCCGCCTGGGGCAGCGCCCTCGGCCTGGCCCTGGCCCTGGAGCACGTGCGCAGCCGCAGCCACTGGCGCCTCAGCCTGCAGACCCACAAGTGGCTGGAGATTCGCTGACGGCAGCAGCGTTCACAGCATCAGCGCATCGCGACTGTCACGCTCGGCCTTCCACAAGCGCCAGCGCAGCTCGAGGGGCGCCGGGGCGTCAACCACGATCGGATAGCTGGCGTTGTAGGGCAGCACATAGGGCTTGCCGGCCATCGGCACAAAGCTGAGGCGCCTTGGCACGCCAGGGGGGCAGGCCATGCGGGTCGAGGCCAGCGGGCCAACAGCCTCGACCCTGAACAACTGCGGCCGGGTCCGCGTGACCCCCCAGGCGCGCAGACGGCCGCTGAAGCTGAACGCATTGCAATCGACCTTCACCATCTGCCCGACAATCAGCTGCACGCGCCAGTCGCGCGGATTGGGCGAGAGCTCTGGGTCACGGGTTGGGGGCAGCAGCCCCGGCAGCTGGATCACCCAGCGGCGCTCGCCCGAAGCGGGCGCGGGGTAGCCCGACAGATCGAGCCGGGGGATGGCGGCTGCCGGCCAGGGCGACAGTCCCAGGGCAACACCGGCGGCAGCAGCAAGCAGCGGACGAAGCGACAGCATGGCGGGCCAGGGCAGGAACTCGCCCCATGTTGGTGGCATCTGCCAGCCTTGGTTGATGACCGCCGCCCACCTCGACCCCGCCGCTCCGACCGCCGTCGCCCTGCTGTCGGGTGGGCTCGATTCGGCCACGGCCGCCGCCCTGGCGCTGGAGGCTGGCTACCGACTGATCGGGCTGTCGCTCGACTATGGCCAGCGCCATCGCCGCGAACTGCAGGCCGCGGCGGCCGTGGCCACCGCCCTGGGCATCAGCGAACACCACACCCTGAGCGTCAATCTGGCGGCCTGGGGGGGCTCAGCCCTGACCGACGGCAACATGGCAGTGCCCACCGGCGGGGTTGACGCCGGCGTCATCCCCACCACCTATGTGCCCGGCCGCAACACGGTGTTCATTGCCCTGGGACTGAGCCTGGCCGAAGCCCGCGGCGCCCGGCGGCTGGTCCTGGGGGTCAACGCCGTCGACTATTCCGGGTATCCCGATTGCCGGCCCGACTACCTGGACGCGTTCCAGCGGCTGGCGGCACTGAGCAGCAAAGCCGGCCGCGAAGGCCAGGCCACCGAGCTGTGGGCTCCCTTGGTGCAGTGGAGCAAGACCGAGATCGTGCACCAGGCCCTGCGCCTGGGGGTCCCCATCGACACCACCTGGAGCTGCTACAGCGGCGGCGATGAACCCTGCGGGGTCTGCGACAGCTGCCGCATCCGCGATGCCGCCCTGTGCGAAGCCGGCCGGGCCGACCTCGCCAGCCCCTGGGCTCGCCGCCGGCAGCAAGCGTGATCCGCCAGCCCCTGCCGTGGCGCGATCCGGCCCAGGTCGTGCTCGCCGTCGCCCAGGCCTACGGCGCCGCAGGCCTGGTCTGGCTCGACGGCGACGGCACGACGCTGGGACGCTGGGGGCACCTGGGCTTTGCCCCTCAACAGCAGCACTGTTGCCGGGGCCTGCCGGGGCAGACGGGCGGCACGGATCCGTTTGCCACCCTGGCCCAGCTGGAATCGTCGCTGCGGGCCGAAGCGGCCGGCAGCTGGATGGGCTGGCTGGCCTACGAGGCGGGTGCCTGGGTGGAAGCTGCAGCCCACTGGCGCACGCCGGCGATGGCGACGCTCTGGGCCGGTCGTTACGAACAGGAACTGGTCTTTGACCTGCAGGAGCAACGGCTCTGGCTCGACTGCGCACCAGATGTGGCTGCAGCAGGCCAACTGGCTCTGTCGCTGGAGCAGCTGCTGCTGCCGCTGGACGCCATGCCGGCCGACCTGCCGGTCCCGCAGCTGACGCCCTGGCATTGGCACACCCGGCGCGAACACTTCGCCGAGCAGGTGCAGCAAATCCGCGACTGGATCGCCGCGGGCGATCTGTTTCAGGCCAACCTCACCGCCTGCTGCGAGAGCGACCTGAGCGATGCGACGGCCCCGGTCGAACCATCAGCCCTGGCCCTTTACGCCCGCCTGCGCCGCCACTGCCCAGCACCGTTCGCCGGACTGGCCATCGGCGCCGGCGACGCGCGCGGCGAAGCGGTGCTGTGCAGCTCGCCCGAACGCTTTCTGCAGCGGCACCCCAGCGGTCTGGTGGAGACGCGGCCGATCAAAGGCACCAGGCCTCGCAGCCACGATGCCGAACGCGATGCCCACTGGGCCGCCGAGCTGGTGAGCAGCCCCAAGGACCGGGCCGAAAACGTGATGATCGTCGACCTGCTGCGCAACGACCTCGGCCGGGTCTGCCAAGCGGGCTCGATCCAGGTGCCCCAATTGGTCGGCCTGGAGAGTTACCCCCAGGTTCACCACCTGACCTCGGTGATCGAAGGTCAACTGCTCAGCGGCATCGGCATTGCCGCGTTGCTGCGCGCCTGCTGGCCCGGTGGATCGATCTCCGGCGCCCCCAAGATCCGAGCGTGTCAGCGGCTGGGCGAGCTGGAACCTGTGGCGCGCGGGCCCTACTGCGGCAGCTTGTTTCGCCTGGGCGCCGATGGCAGCTTTGACAGCAACATCCTGATTCGCTCGCTGATGCTCAAGAACGGCAGCCTCAGGGCCCACGCCGGCTGCGGCATCGTCGCCGACTCGGATCCGCAGGCCGAGGCCGAGGAGATGGGCTGGAAGATCCAGCCCCTGCTCGATGCCATCGGCGCCCCACCATGACCACGATCGCCTGGAGCAACCGCGGCGGGCCCCAGGGCAGCTGGGGCCACCCCGCCGAACTGGCCCTACCCGCCGATGCCCGCGGCCTGCTGCTAGCCGAAGGCCTGTTTGAAACGGTGCTGGTGCTAAATGGACGGCCCCAGTGGCTCGCCCCCCACCTGCAGCGCTGGTGCGAGGGCGCCCAACTGCTGGGCCTGGCCCCACCGCCTGGGCTTGAACGGGTGCAAGCGCTGCTGCAGGAGGCGATCGAGCGCAGTGGCATCGGCACCGGCGCCTTGCGGCTCAATTGGTGCCGCGGCAGCAGCGGCCGCGGACTGCAACCCCCGCCGCCAGCGCAGGACGAGGGAGAGCGCTATCTGTTCTGGCTGCAGCTGCAGGCAACCACGCCCGGTTTTGACCCAGTACGGGTGATCATCAGCCCCAGCGAAGAGCGCAGTGCCTCCAGCATCCTGAGCCGTTGCAAGAGCTTTGGCTACGGCAGTGCGCTGCTGGCCCGGCGGCAGGCGCTGCTGGCCGGTGCCGATGACGCCCTGCTGCGCAGCAGCAGCGGCGAGCTGTGCTGCGGCACCAGCGCCAACCTGCTGGTGCGCCGCGGCAATCGCTGGCTCACGCCGCCGCGGGCGAGTGGATGCCTAGGGGGCATCATGCGCCAGCGCAGCCTGGAGCTGGATCTGGCGGTGGAAGCCCCGCTCAACAGCACCGATCTGGAGCGCAGCGCCGGAGCGCTGCTGCTCAACAGCCTCAGCTGCCGCCCGATCGCAGCGCTGGGGCCGCTCAACCTGCCACTGGCACAGGCGGAACCGTTCTGGCGTCAGCTGCTGGAGCGTGGAGCCGCCAGCAGCTGATCGCCCAGGGCAACTCAGAAGCAGCCCTGAGTCGAGATGCGGTAGGTGAAGCCGGTGGCGGCCTGGTCCGCCGAGGCACCGATCTTGAAGTTGAGCTGGGTCACCGTCTTGCCGGGGTAGGCCGGGAAGGGGCCCCACATCTGACCGGTGCCCATCGGCGGGGTATATGAGGGGTTGTTGATCACCTGCATGTTGCTGCCATCGCTGAACTTCAGGTAGCCCTCGACCGGATAGGTGGCGCTGACCGAGGAATCGGCGGTGAAGAAGTACTTGTAGCTGTTGTAGGGCTTGGTGACGTAGAAGTCGGTGTTCCAGTTGGGTCGGCCGAAGATGTTGCCAGGGCCGATCGTCTTGGTGATGATCGGGGTCACACCGTTACCGCCCACCGGCTGCAGAAACTCACAGCGGCCCTGAGCGGCTGCGGGCAGCACGGCGGCAGTGGCGAGAGTGCCCAACAGAGCGGTGGCCAGAGGCATCGCGGCAGACAAGCGCACGGAACTCGAATCGCAAAGCCAATGGCTAGCAGGGCCCGAAGGCGACGACAACCGCCGGGGCCCTGCAGTCACACAGCGTGATGCTCAGACGCTGAGGAAGCGTTGCAACATCTCAGGGCTCAGCGCCTTGGTGGCACCGCTGGCGACCACGCCACCCTTCTGCATGGCGTAGTACCAATCCGATTGGCGCACAAAGCTGCCGTGGTGCTC
>CAYFMB010000011.1:0-18634 GCA_964344095.1 uncultured Klebsiella sp. | reverse complement strand
AGTCTGTTGGCCCAGTTGCGCGCCCCCCAGCTCTCCTGATGCAGAGTCGAACCATCGCCAGAGAACTGGCCCTGCTCATGCTGGGCCAGACCAATGACCGCGAGGAGCGTTCGCCTTCGCGCAACCCAGCCCAGGACCTCTCGGATCGCTCCCTGACCGAACTCCTGCACCAGGCTCTCGCTGGTCTGCATCAGCACGTGCGTGAAGCGCTCGATCGCTCCGCCGAGGATCTTCAGGCCGCCGAGCAACATCTGCTCGACAGTGAGTTGCAGGAGGGCTCAGAGTCTCAGCAAGCCGTTCAACTGCCGCGGGTGCGGCAGCATCTCAAGGACGGCCTTAGCCAGGCAGAGCTGGCTCTCAATCGCCTTTCGGCAGCCATGGAACTGCCTCGGGTGCTGATGCTGGCCGATCAGATCGAGGTGCGCAGTGATGCCATTGCCCGTACCCGGGCTGTGCTCAAGAACCGCGAACAGATCGATCAAAGCCTCGATCGCGTCATGGAGGGCTGGCGCCTCATGCGTCTGCCGCGCATCGACCGCGACATTTTGCGTCTGGCGGCCGCTGATCTGGAGACCTTCAACACTCCGGCTGCGGTGGCCTGCAACGAAGCCGTGGAACTGGCCCATCGCTACAGCGACGATCAGGGACGTCGCATGATTCACGGCGTGTTGCGCCGGTTGACCAGCGCCTCTTCCAGCCACTGAGCATGGTTTACGACTGGTTCAATCGTTCTGCCGCTGACAACACCAGCGCTGCTGAGCCCGATCAGGCCTCTCCTGAACAGCCGACCCAGGATGCGGCCCCTGCTGCTGAGGCAGCGGCGAGCGAAGAGCCTGCCGCCGAGGGCAGCGATCCGGCTGCCGATTCCCTGGCGTGGGCCAAGGCTGCCTATGCCCGTCTCAAGGCCCAGCAGGAGGCTCAGAAGGCTGCAGCCGAAGCTCCAGTCCCCCTGACCCCGTCGAATGCTGAGCCTCAGGCAGCCGAACCTCAGCTTGTTCCATCTCAGCCTGTTCAGCCTTCAGGTCTCGACACCGAGCCCTCTCGTGCAAGCGAGCCCGAACCGGAGCCTGAGCCGGAGGCGGTGCAAGCTCCCGCTCCGGCCCTGTCCCTGCTCGAGCAGGCGGCAGCTCAGCGGGCCGAGCGTCAGCAGGCCCTGGTGGCCGAGGAACCAGCAGCGCCAGCGCCTCCGCCGCAAGCCCCAGTTGCGCCTGCGTCGGTCGATGCTGCCGAGGAGCCACGTCTCGGCGCCTTTGACGACAGCTTCACCTGGTCGGCCGAGGTTCTGGCAGCCCAGGGCAAGCGCGTCGATCAGATCTCGATCGAGGAGATCGACTGGCTGACGCGACTGCGTCAGGGCCTGGAGAAGACCCGCCAGGGGTTTGTCACCCAGCTGCTCGAGAACCTCGGCGATGATCCCCTCAGCCCTGAGGTGCTTGACGACCTCGAGACCACGCTGCTGCGGGCCGATGTTGGGGTCAAGGCCACCGATCAGGTGCTCGAGGCTCTGCGCAAGCGGCTCAACACCGAGGTGGTTGATCCTGCCGAGGGCATCCGCTTTCTCAAGGAGCAGTTGCGCGAGCTGTTGGAGCAGCCCCTGCGCGCCTGCCCTCAGCCCCTGCTGGCACCCCAGAAGGGCCGCCTCAACGTGTGGTTGCTCGTGGGGGTGAACGGTGTCGGCAAAACAACCACCCTCGGCAAGCTTGCCAACCTGGCCGTGCGCAGCGGCTACAGCGCCCTGATCGCCGCTGCCGACACCTTCCGAGCTGCTGCGGTTCAGCAGGTGCAGGTGTGGGGCGAGCGCAGCGGCGTGCCGGTGATCGCCAACCCCAGTGCTAACGCCGATCCTGCTGCCGTGGTCTACGACGCGATCGGCGCTGCCCAGGCCAAAGGCACCGAGCTGGTGTTGGTCGACACGGCCGGTCGCCTGCAGACCAAGCACAACCTCATGGAGGAGTTGGCCAAAGTCAGGCGCATCGTCGACAAGCTGGCCCCCGATGCGGTGGTCGAATCGTTGCTGGTCCTCGATGCCAGCCAGGGTCAGAACGGCCTGCGTCAGGCGATGGCGTTCGCCCCCGCTGCCGGGTTGACCGGTGTGGTCCTGACCAAGCTCGACGGCAGCGCCCGCGGTGGCGTTGCGTTGGCGGTGGCCTCTGAAGCCGGGTTGCCGATCCGCTTCATCGGCGCGGGTGAGGGCATCCGCGATCTGCGACCGTTCAACAGCTTTGAGTTCGTCGAGGCGTTGCTGGCGGGCTAACCGCAACCGGATGCCGTCCGCTTCCGGTTGAGCCTGGCAACCGTCGCTACCCTGCGGGTCCTTGCGGCTGCTGGCCGTGTGGACGGCCTCCGAATCCCTGCGTCAGCTCCTCGACAGCCTCAGCAAGGAGCAGCGCCGCAACCAGGAATGGTTGGTGTCACTGGCGTTCGCGTTGCGCAGTTTCACCAATCTGGCCCGCTTCCTGGAGCTGGTGCCGCTGGTGGCCATGCGCATGGTTGAGGCCGAAGGAGCGCTCTTGGTGGTCCTGCACCAGGACGGGCGCCTGAGGCGTGAGCAGCTCCATGCCTCAGGCAGTGAGAGCTGCGCCGAACTGTTGCGCCAGCTTGCTGCCATTCCCGATCACGAGCTGCAGAGTCTCAGCAGTGAGGAGGCTGTGGCCCGTCTCCTCGATCAACGCGTGGCGCGCAGCCTGGGCCAGGCGCAGGTGTTTGCAACCTCGGTTGCCTGCCGCGGCCACCAGGGCGGCCGTCTGGTGGTGTTCAGTTCACGGCCTGGCTTTGGCTGGAGTGAGGTGCATCGCCGCCATGTGCAAGTGGTGGCCGATCTCACCGCCGTTGCTCTGGAGAACGACGCGCTCATGCAGCAGATGCGTCGCCACGAGCAACTGGATCGCCAGCTCAGCACCGGTGCCGAGATTCAGGCTCAGTTGCTGCCGGATCGCCCGCCGGTGATTGCCGGTGTTGAGCTGGCGGCCCGTTCCCGCCCGGCGTTTGAAGTGGGCGGTGATTATCTTGACTTCATTCCCACCCGGCCCCAGCTGAGTGGCCGCCGCCGTGAACAGGGGCGCTGGGCCTTGGTCGTGGGCGACGTCATGGGCAAGGGCATCCCCGCCGGACTGCTGATGACCCTGCTGCGGGGCATGTTGCGTGCCGAGGTGTTGAGCGGTCATGAACCCGGACGGATCTTGCGGGACCTCAACGCCATGGCCCAGGAGGACCTCACCCATTCCCATCGTTTTGTCACGCTCTTCTATTCCGATTACGACCCGCGTACGCGCATCCTGCGTTTCGCCAATGCGGCCCACAACCCGCCGCTGCTGTGGCGTCGGCTCACGGGTCAGGTGTCCCGGCTTGATGCGGCTGGTTTGTTGATTGGCTTGCAGGGCGACGCCGAATTCAGCAGCCAGCAGACCCAGCTGGAGCCTGGTGACGTGATCCTCTACTACACCGATGGTGTCACCGAAGCCACGGGTTTCAGTGGTGAACGCTTCGAGGAGCGCCGCCTTTGTGAGGCGCTGCAGCAGATCTGCCACGGGGGCGGCACGGCCCAGCAGATCTTGGAGCATCTGTTTGCCCGGCTGGATCGCTTTGTCGGCGCCGACCGCAGCCTTGAGGACGATGCCTCGATGGTCATCCTCAAGGTGGATGAGGCGGTGAGCCTGCCGCCCCTCCACCCGGGCCCGGTGGCAAGCTGAGCCGATGGCAGTCGAGTCTTCAGCCTCCACCTGGAGTCAGCGTTTCGAGCAGGGTCTGCACCCGGCGATCGAGCGCTTCAACGCATCGATCGGTTTTGACATTGCCCTGCTGCAGCAGGATCTTGATGGTTCGGTGGCCCATGCGCGCATGTTGGGCCGTTGCGGCGTGATCAGCGAGGCCGAAGCCGCAGCGATCATCGACGGCCTGGAGACGATCAGGGGCGAGGCCGTTTCTGGCAGCTTCAACCCCGGCCTCGACGACGAGGACGTTCACTTCGCCGTCGAGCGGCGCCTGATCGCCCTGATCGGTCCGGTGGGCAAGAAGCTGCACACCGGGCGCTCTCGCAACGACCAAGTCGGCACCGACGTGCGCCTCTGGTTGCGCCAGCAGATCGATGCCATCGACCTCGATCTGCAGCGTTTCGAGCGGGCTTTGCTGGCCCAGGCCGAGCGCCACGCAGACACCCTGATCCCGGGCTACACCCATCTGCAGCGGGCCCAGCCCCTGTGCCTGGCCCATCACCTGCTGGCCTACATCGAAATGGCCGAGCGGGACCGGGCTCGGCTGGTCGACGTGCGCCGCCGCGTCAACAGTTGTCCCTTGGGTGCGGCTGCCCTGGCCGGCACGCCGGTACCGATCGATCGGCGCATGACCGCTGCTGAGCTGGGTTTTGAGCAGATCTACGCCAACAGCCTCGATGCGGTCAGCGATCGCGATTTCGCGGTCGAGTTCATGGCCGCGGCCTCGCTGGTGCTGGTGCACCTCAGCCGCCTGAGCGAGGAGGTGATCCTGTGGGCCTCTGAGGAGTTCGGTTTTGTGTCGCTGAGCGACCGCTGCGCCACCGGCAGTAGCCTGATGCCACAGAAGAAGAACCCCGACGTACCCGAACTGGTGCGCGGTAAGAGCGGCCGGGTGTTCGGCCATCTCATGGGTCTTTTGACCATGATCAAGGGGCTGCCGTTGGCCTACAACAAGGACTTCCAGGAGGACAAGGAAGCCCTGTTCGACGGGGTGCGCACCGTGCGCGACTGCCTCGAAGCGATGGCGATCCTGTTTGAGGAGGGCCTGGAGTTCAAGCCCCAACGCCTCGAGCAGGCCGCCTGCAGCGATTTCTCCAACGCCACTGATGTGGCCGACTATCTCGTGGCCAAAGGGGTTCCCTTCCGCGAGGCCTATCAACTGGTGGGCGGTCTGGTCAAAACCTGTCTGGGCGAAGGTGTGCTGCTGCGCGAGCTGCCGCTGGAGCGTTGGCAGCAGCTGCATCCGGCGTTTGAGGCCGACATCTTTGCCGCGATTGCGCCGCGTCAGGTGGTGGCTGCCCGGCAGAGCGAAGGGGGGACAGGATTCAGCCAGGTGCAGCAGCAGTTGCGGCAGATGCGCACCAGGCTGTGCACAGACGCTCAGGCGCCCTAGGCTTGAACGGCTGTGTGGTCCATTGGGCCCGTTTGCATGACCCAGCGGTCAGCGCCCATTCCCCAAGATTTCGGTTCGTGAGCATCTTTGTTGGCAACCTTCCGTTCCGCGCCGAGCAGAACGACGTCGCCGAATTGTTCTCGCCCTATGGCGAGGTGGTGAACTGCTCCCTTCCCCTTGAGCGGGACACGGGTCGCAAGCGTGGCTTCGCCTTCATCGAAATGGCCGATGAAGAGAGCGAAAGCCGCGCCATTGAGGCTCTGCAGGGTGCTGAACTCATGGGCAGGCCACTGCGCATCAACAAGGCCGAGCCTCGTGGCGCTGGCGGCGGCGGCGGTGGCGGCTACGGCGGCGGCGGCGGAGGTGGTCCCCGTCGTGGCGGTGGTGGCTACGGCGGCGGCTCCAACTATTCCGGTGGTGGCGGCGGCTACAGCGGCGGCGGCTACGGCGGGGGTGAGCGTCAATCCGGTGCCCGCGGCTGGGAAGATCGCAGCTATGGCGGTGGCGGCGACAGCTTTGATGCCGGTCGTACCCGCCGTCGGCGCAGCAGCGGTGGCGACGGCTATGGGGGAGCGGAAGGCTGAGGCCTGATCCGGAACGGCATCAGGCCTCAGACGTCAGAGCCCGTGGGCTTCCAGTTCACGGGCTGCTGCTTCCAGCACCGCGACGCCGGCTGTCCGTTCACCGGCGGTGCGGGTGAGCTTGGCGCGCCACTGCCGCGCTCCGGGCACCGCTTCGACCACATGCACGAGATGGCGGGCGATCGGCCAGAGACGTCCGCCTGTTGCGAGCCAGCGTTCGGCATGGGGCATCACGCCACGCACGACGCGGGACGGCCGCAGTGATTCCGTTGTCGGTTCACCGTGAATGCGGCTGTCAACGCCCGCCCAGTGCAGGGGATGGTCATAGACCGCCCGTCCCACCATCACGCCATCGACGTGTTCCAGCTGCTCCAGGCAGGCCGATTCGTTCTGGAGTCCGCCGTTCAGTTCGATGGTCAGTTGGGGCCTGTCGCGTTTGAGCTGGTGCACCAGCGCGTAGCGCAGTGGTGGAATCGTGCGGTTCTGCTTGGGATCGAGACCGTCGAGCCAGGCCTTGCGGGCATGCACGGCGAAGCGGCTGGCTCCGCCTGAGGCCACGGTGTCGACAAAGTTCAGCAGGGCTGCGTAGGAGTCATGGTCGTCGATGCCGATGCGGTGCTTGACCGTCACCGGCAGGCTGCTGGCGGCGCCCATGGCCGCAACACAGGCGGCCACCCGCTGGGGGTCGGCCATCAGGCAGGCGCCGAAACGCCCCTGCTGCACTTTGGCGCTGGGACACCCCACGTTCAGGTTGACCTCGTCGTAGCCGCGCTCGGCGGCCAGGGCTGCGGCTTCGGCCAGCAGCTCTGGGTCATCACCACCGAGCTGCAGAGCCAGGGGCTTTTCGAGCGGATCAAAGCCGATCAGTCGGTCCAACCGGGCCTGGCGGCTGGCCGGATCTGGCTCCTTGAGGGCATGGTGGATCGCCTGGGCCACCACCATTTCGGTGTACAGCAGGCTGCAGCGGCTGATCTGGCGCATCAGCACCCGGAAGTGCCGATCGGTGTAGTCCAGCATCGGCGCCACACTGAAGCGGTAGGCCTGGCTCATGCCTCCATGCTCCCTGATCAGGTGTCGGTGCTGGTGGCCGGTGGTGGTGCCTCGGGCTTCATGACGGCAATCGTTGCCGCCGAGGCGGGTGCGGCTGATGTGCATGTGCTTGAGGCCACGCCCGAACCGCTCCAAAAGGTGCGCATCAGCGGAGGTGGCCGTTGCAATGTCACCCACGCCTGCTGGGACCCACGCAGCCTGGTGGGTCACTATCCCCGCGGCAGCAAAGCTTTGCGGGGGCCCTTCTCCCGCTTCGCCACAGGCGATGCCGTGGCCTGGTTTGCCGACCATGGCCTGGAGCTGGTGGAGGAGGACGATGGCCGTTTGTTTCCCCGTTCCAACAGCTCCGAGTCGGTGGTGGCCAGCCTGCGCCAGGCCGCCCGCCGCGCCGGAGTTCAGCTGCATACGGCCACGGCTCTGCAGCACGTCGAGCCTGCTGGCTCCGGTTTTGTCTGTCGCCTGCGTCAGGGGGGCAGCCTGCGCAGCGTGCACTGCCGGCAGCTGGTCCTGGCGACCGGGGCCCATCCCAGCGGCCGGCAGCTGGCAGCTGCCTTGGGCCACACGATCGTGCCACCGGTGCCGTCGTTGTTCAGCCTCAGCCTGGCGGGCCCAGCGCTCCAGGGGTTGGCGGGAGTGGCCATGGATCCGGTTGATCTCAGTCTGGAGCTCGATGGCTCTGGCGCAAAGCGGTTCCAGCAGAGCGGTGCGGTGCTGATCACCCACCGCGGACTCAGCGGCCCGGCGTTGCTCCGCCTCAGCGCCTTTGCCGCCCGCGACCTGCAGGCGTCCGGGTACCGCGCTCAGCTGCAGGTCAACTGGGCGGGCGGGCGCAGCCTTGGCCAGCTCGATGCCTTGCTAGAGGATTGCCGTCTGCAGCAGGCGCGTCGCCAGCTGGGCAGCTGGCGGCCTTGGAGTGAGCTCAGCCGCCGTCTTTGGCTGCAGTTGCTCGCTGCTTCTGGGTTGAATCCGCAGTTGCGCTGGGCGGATCTGCGCCGTGCACAGCAGCAGCTGCTGGTGCAGGCTCTGGGAGCCAGCCGCTACTGCGTGGCGGGCCGTGGCCCCTTCGGCGAAGAGTTTGTCACCGCCGGTGGCGTCGATCTCGGTGAGGTCAACCTCGCCACCATGGCCAGCCGGCTCTGCCCGGGGTTGCAGCTGGTGGGTGAGCTGCTCGATGTCGATGGTGTCACCGGTGGGTTCAATTTTCAGCACTGCTGGACGTCTGGTTGGCTGGCAGGTCAGGCCCTTGGCGTGCAGTCTGCTGACTGAGAGCTATTTGGTGATCTGATCGAAGACAGAGAACATTGGCAGGTACATGGCCAGCAACAAGGAGCCCACGATTCCACCGACAATCACGATCATTGCAGGCTCAAGCATCGATGTGATCGCTTTTGTTGTTGCCGCCACTTCATCTTCATAGAAGTCGGCGACCTTGGATAACATTTTATCCAGTTCTCCTGTTTCTTCACCAATGGCCAGCATGCCAATGGCCATCTCGGGAAATACATTTTTACTGGCAATGGCAATGCTTAGTGGAATGCCTTGCGTGATGTCTTCGCGGCTTTTGTTGATGGCCTCAGCGATGATCACATTGCCTGTAATTTCTCTGACAATTTCTAGTGCCATCAGGATTGGAACGCCGGCGCGAGTCAGTGAACTGAATGTTCGACAGAATTGCGCCGTTGCTGTTTTTTGAATCAGTTCACCAAACAGTGGAATTTTGAGAATTAAAGCATCAACCTTGTAGCGACCAGTTGGCGTTGCATAGAAGCGGCCGAAAAGGTAAACTGCAAAAGTCAGAATTGCGAGCAAGATGAACGCATAAAAAGAGCGTAGAAATTCACTAATGCTGATCATCATTTGCGTGAAAAGAGGTAATTCAGCTCCCAGGTCTGCGAAAATCTTGGCGAAGGTGGGAATGATGAAGATGGTCATTCCCAAAAACACGAGAACGGCAATGGCCAGTACGGCGACTGGGTAGCCAAGTGCACCTTTGATCTGGTTCTGCAGTTTTGCGTTGTCCTCCAGAAGTTTGGAGAGCCGTCTCAGTGATTCGTCGAGGACACCGCCTGCCTCACCGGCTTCCACCATGGCGATGCTGAGCTTGTCGAAGACCTGCGGCCAGCGCCGCATCGCTGGACCCAGGGCAATCCCCTGGTTGACGTCGAGCGTGATGGCCTCCAGCGACTTTTTGAACAGCGGCAGCTTCTGTTGTTGCGCCATCAGCTCGATGCCGCGCACGATCGGCACCCCTGCATCCACCAGTGCCGCCAATTTGCTGGCAAAGATCGCTTTGTCACGAATTCCTGGTTTCGCTTCTGTCAGCTTCGCCAGTTTCTGCAGCAGGCTCTTGTTCTTTTGATCGACCTGCTGGGCCAGTCGGGCTGAGGCCGTTGTTTCAGCCTTGCGTTCGATGCTGATCGCTTGAATGCCGCGTCGGCGCAGATCGCGGCGTGCTTCGGTTGCATCGAGTGCGTTCAGCGTCAGCGTCTCCGATTTGCCGCGGCTGTTCTTGAAAGTGGCGACAAAGGCGGGCACGGTGGTTACTGCAGTTGATTCACCAGACGCTTGAGCTCTTCAGGTTTGGCGGTCTTGTTCAGGGCTTCCTCCAGGCACACCTGGTTGCTGAGCACCAGATCGCCCAGCGCCTTCTCGAGGGTTTGCATGGACATCTGGCCACCGGTCTGAATCTGTGAGTAGATCTGGGCTGTTTTGCCCTCGCGAATCAGGTTGGCGATCGCCGGTGTGTTCACCATGATTTCCTGGGCCATCACCCGGCCGAACTGACCCGGTTGAGGGTTCTGGCGTTTGCACAGGGTCTGGGCAAACACGGCCACCAGGCTGTTGCTCAGCTGCACGCGGATCTGGGTCTGCTGCGCAGGCGGAAACACATCAACCATGCGATCCACGGTCTGGGCCGCCGAACTGGTGTGCAAGGTGCCGAACACCAGGTGTCCGGTTTCGGCAGCACTGATCGCCAGTTGAATGGTTTCAAGATCCCGCATTTCACCAACCAGAATCACATCGGGGTCTTCGCGTAGGGCGGCGCGCAAGGCGTTGGCGAAGCTGCGGGTGTCCTCGTTGACCTCACGCTGGTGAAACACACTGCGCTTGCTGGTGTACACAAATTCGATCGGATCTTCGATCGTCAGAATGTGTTCAGCTCGGCTGACGTTGATGTGCTCCAGGATCGCGGCCAAGGTCGTGGTCTTGCCTGAACCGGTGGGTCCTGTTACCAGCACAAGCCCTTTGGGCATGCGACTCATCTCCTCGACTACGGGAGGCAATCCCAGGCTTTCGAGCGACGGAATCTTGCTGCCCAGGGCCCGCAAACAGGCTGCGTAGCTGCCTTTCTGCCGGTAGACATTGACGCGAAAGCGGCCCACGCCGCGCAAGCCGTAGGAGCAGTCCAACTCCCAGGTTTGCTCCAGTTGCTTGCGCTGGCTGTTGTTGAGCAGGGTGAAGATCAGTCGGTTGCAGGCTTCCTCATCGAGCACCTCCTCTTGCATTGGCTGGAGTTGCCCGTTGAAGCGGCCGTAGGGGGGCAGATTCGCGCTGAGGTGCAGATCGCTGCCGCCGTTGGCAACGAGCTGTTCCATCAGCGTTTCCATGGAAAGGCTCATGGCCGAACCCCTAACGGCTGGTCAGACAGTAGGGACATTCCAACCATTCATCCCGCATTCCGCCACCGCAGCCCTTGCAGGTGAGGCTGCTGAGCGCGCGGGCCCGTTGCTCGGTTTCCAGGCCGGAGTCGGTCAGCAGCATGCGTTCGACTTCATCCAGGGTGGTGTGCCCCTCGCGAACCAGATCGAGGCCGTAGCCCAGCAGCGATCGCATGCCGCCCTCAAGCGCCAGGCGTCGGAGCTGGTCGGTGCTGGCTCGCTTGGCGGTGGCGGCGGCTAGGGCTTCGTTCATCCGCAGCACTTCGTACACCCCGACGCGGCCCTTGTAGCCGGCTCCCTGGCATGTCGGACAGGTGTCGTCAGTGCCGGGCGGGCTGGTTTTGGCCTTGAAGAACGCCACGTTGGTCTCGGCACTGGCCAGCAGGCCGAAGCGGCTCAGTTCCTCGGGTGTGGGCCTGTAGCTCTGGCGGCAGCTGGTGCAGACGCGGCGCAGCAGACGCTGGGAGACGATCCCCAGCAGCGAGGCGCTGACCATGAAGGGTTCCACGCCCATTTCGTCGAGACGGGCAATGGCACTGGGGGCGTCGTTGCAGTGCAGGCTGGTGAGCACCAGGTGACCGGTGAGGGCCGCTTCGATGGCGGTCTTGGCGGTCTCCAGGTCACGCGTTTCTCCCACCAGCAGCACATCGGGGTCCTGGCGCATGAAGGCTCGTAGCGCCGTGCTGAAGTCGAGACCTTTGTCGCGGTTCACCTGGGTCTGGGTGATGCCAGGCAGGCTGTATTCGATCGGATCCTCCACCGTCGAAATATTGATGCCCGGGCTGTTGCGTTCAGCCAGCAGTGAATACAGCGTGGTGGATTTGCCCGAGCCCGTGGGGCCGGTCACCAGAATCATGCCGAAAGGCCGTGAGCCGATGTCACGCACCAGTTCACGGGTGGCTGGATTGGTGATCAGCGCGTCCAGACCCAGCTGTGTGGCCGAGCTATCCAGCAGACGCATCACCACCTTTTCGCCGTGGCGGCTGGGCAGGGTGCTGACGCGAAAGTCCCGTTTCTTGCCCTTGTAAAGCCGTCGGATGCGCCCGTCCTGGGGCAGACGTCGCTCGGCAATGTCGAGGTCCGCCATAATTTTGAAGCGGGAGGTGATCGCTGGAACCAGGGTCTTGGGTAGATCTTCGAAATGTTTCTGCAGCACCCCATCGAGGCGGTAACGCACCTCCAGGCTCTGCTCCTGGGGCTCCACATGGATGTCGCTGGCTCCGCATTCGATCGCCTCGATCAGGATGCGATCGACCAGGCTCACCACCGGTGAGGCGTTGACCACACCGTTGGCTGACGATTCCAGATCCTCGATCTCATTGACCTCCTCGAGCTTGTTGCCGTCGCTGGGCAGATCGAGGCTGTTCATGATGGCCCGCGCCGCCTGAACCGCCGTCGAGCCCTGGCCGCTCGGCGTTGCTGCCGTGGTTGTGTCCACGGGGGACTCAGCCCCAGGTTCGTCGTTCGAGCCCATGGTGTCGAGCACGGCGCCGATGTCCGAGGCCAGCGCCAGCATCAGGTTGATCTGCTGACCGCTGGCTTGCAGTTCCTGCACCAAGGCTTCGCGTTCGCCAGTCCCCCAGTACGTCGGAATTGCCACAACGAGCATCCCCTGGCGTTGCTCCAGGGGCAGACAGCAGAGCTCCCGGGCCCTGGCCAGGCTGAGGCAACCGCCTGCACCCAGCAGCAACTGCTGGTCTGCTCCATGCAGCTGTTCTGCGCCCAGGACCGGCTCGCACAACAGCAACTCCACTTCGAGCCGCTGCTGTTCGGCGGTCTGGGCATCCGGTACCGGCCGTGTCGGGGTCAGGGTCATGGTGGGGTGAAGGTGCGGGCTTCCGCCGCTTGTGGGAGGCAGCCCCTGCGCTTCAACATGTCTAGATCTGTTTGCTGTGGTCGTCAGGATGAGCGGTGACACCTTTGCCCCAGAGGCTGACTCCCTTGCTGTGGATCAGACCAGCAGCGCCGCTTCCGAAGCTGAGCCGATGACAGCCGAGGTGCAGACCGAAGCCGACGCTTCCGTCCCAATGGACAACACACCCGCTGAGGCGGGCGAGCGTGTGACGCAGCTCGAGCAGGAGCTGGCCCAGCTCAGGGAACAGCACGAGAACCTGAACGGTCAGTACATGCGCTTGGCGGCCGATTTCGACAACTTCCGCAAGCGTCAGAGCCGCGATCTCGATGATCAAAAGCTGCAGATCACCTGCAGCACCCTCAGCGAGATCCTGCCGGTGGTCGACAACTTTGATCGCGCCCGTCAGCAGCTGAACCCCCAGCACGAGGAGGCCCAAAGCCTCCACCGCAGCTATCAGGGCCTCTACAAGCAGCTGGTCGATGTGTTCAAGCAGTTGGGGGTCTCGCCCATGCGGGTCGAGGGCGAACCCTTCGACCCCACCCTGCATGAGGCGGTCATGCGGGAGCCCAGCGAGGAGCATCCCGAAGATGTGGTGATCGAGGAGCTGCAGCGTGGCTACCAGCTCAACGGACGGGTGCTGCGCCATGCCCTGGTCAAGGTGTCGATGGGTCCCGGTCCGTCCGGCGGTGGTGCTGCGTCCTCTGAGTCCCAGGAGCAGGACGGCTGATGGCCGACTACTACGACCTGCTCGGGGTCAGCCGCGACGCTGACGCCGACACCCTGAAGCGGGCCTACCGGCGTCTGGCGCGCCAGTACCACCCCGACGTCAACAAGGATCCCGGCGCCGAAGACAAATTCAAAGAGATCGGCCGGGCTTACGAGGTGCTCAGCGATCCACAAACCCGAGCCCGCTACGACCAGTTCGGTGAGGCCGGCTTGGGCGGCGGCGGCATGCCCGACATGGGCGACATGGGCGGCTTTGCCGACTTGTTTGAGACGTTTTTCAGTGGTTTCGGTGGCGGTATGGGCGGGGCTGCTTCCCAGCAGCGCCGGCGCGGACCCCGCCAGGGCGACGACCTCCGCTACGACCTCAACATCAGCTTCAGCGAAGCGGTTTTCGGCGTCGAAAAGGAAATCCAGCTGCGCCACCTCGAGACCTGCGGCACCTGCAATGGCAGTGGTGCCAAGGTCGGCAGCGGTCCGGTGACCTGCAGCACCTGCGCTGGCCAGGGACAGGTGCGACGCGCCACCCGTACCCCGTTCGGCAGCTTCACCCAGGTGGCACCCTGCCCCAGCTGCGAAGGGGCAGGCCAGGTCATCGCCGATCCCTGCAGCGCCTGCGGCGGTCAGGGTCTGCAGCAGGTGCGCAAGAAGCTACGCATCAACATCCCGGCCGGGGTTGATACCGGCACCCGTCTGCGGGTTGCCAACGAGGGCAATGCTGGACAGCGCGGCGGCCCACCTGGCGATCTCTATGTCTTCCTGGGGGTTCAGAACCATCCGCAGCTGCGCCGTGACGGCCTGCAGATCCACTCGGAGGTGACGCTCAGTTACCTCCAGGCGATTCTCGGCGACACGATCGAGGTCGAGACCGTCGATGGCAGTGAGCACCTCGAAATCCCGGCCGGCACCCAGCCCGGGGCAGTGCTCACCCTGACCGGCAAGGGCGTGCCCAAACTCGGCAACCCGGTTGCCCGTGGCAACCATCTGTTCACGGTCAAGGTGCAACTCCCCACCAAGCTGAGCAGTGATGAGCGTCAGCTGCTCGAGGAGCTTGCCGGCCACCACACCCGCCGCGGGCATAAGCACCCTCACAAGAGCGGTCTGTTTGGTGGTCTGTTCGGCCATCGCGAGTGATCGCGGTGTCTGAACCCTCGTTGGTCGTCGCGCTGGATCTGCGCGGCACACCCTGCCCGCTCAATTTCATTCGCACCAAGCTGGCTCTCGAGAGGCTGGAACCCGGGCAGAGTCTGCGGGTGCTGCTTGATCGGGGCGAACCTGAACAGATGGTCAGTGAAGGCATCGCCACCGCCGGCCATGCCATCACCCTGACTCCCCTCGCCGACGATCCGACGGCGGTGACGCTGCAGATCACACCCCATGGCTGAGCCGGCCCGCCGCGGTCAGGTGGTGGCTCTCCTCGCCAACTACTGCTGGGTCAGCCTCGATCAACCCGGACCTGGTGATCAACGGCGGCTGCTCTGCACCCGCCGCACACGATTGGCCAAGAGTGGTCAGGCGATCTGTGTGGGCGACTGGGTCCAGGTCGAGGGGATCGACTGGACAGCCGAGCGCGCTGCCGTGGCTGCGGTGGAGCCGCGCCAGCGCAGCCTCGAGCGTCCGCCGGTGGCCAACATCACCCGGGTGGTGGTGGTGGTGGCTCTGGCCGAGCCCGCGCTCGATCCGTTGCAGCTCACCCGTTTTCTGATCACGGCTGAGGCCTCTGGCGCTGCTGTCGAACTGGTGTTCAGCAAAGCTGATCTCTTGCCCAGCGCTGACGTCGCTGGCTGGTTGCAGCGGGCCAGGACCTGGGGCTACGACCCCCTGGCAGTGTCCAGCAGCCGTGTCGAGGGCATTGCCGCTCTGCTGCAGCGGCTCAGCCAGCCGGGGCTCGCGGTGCTGTGCGGCCCCTCGGGCGTTGGCAAGAGCAGCCTGCTCAATGCCCTGATCCCTGAACTCGACCTGCGCGTGGCGGCGGTGTCAGGCCGGCTGCAGCGCGGCCGCCACACCACCCGTCATGTCGAGCTGTTTGCGCTGGCTCCGGGGGCGTTGCTGGCTGACTCACCTGGATTCAACCGCCCGGCTTTGCCTGCCGATGCAGAGTCCCTGGCCGCCTGTTTTCCCGAATTGCATCAGCGGTTGAGCCAGCAGCCCTGCCAGTTTGCCGACTGCCGACACCAGGGCGATCCAGGTTGCGCCATGGGAGCGCAGTGGGACCGCCAGCTGCTCTATGGCCAATGCCTCGATGCTGTGTTGTGTGAGCAGCGTCGGCGTCAGCAGTCCCAGCGCCAGGCCGAGGCCGGCAGCCTCAGACAACGCGGGGATCGATTGGAGCCGCGGCTGGCGGCCCAGTACCGGCAGCCGTCTCGACGTGGGCGGCGGCAGCAGACTGCCGCCGAGCTCAACCTCCCAGACCCGGAAGATTCAGATTGAGGCCGCCGGTGAGCTCCTCCATGCGCGCCTTCATGGTGGTGGTCGAATTTTCGTAAGCGGCTCTGAGAGCTTCGAGCACGGCTGTCTCGGCAGCGTCCTGCCCCTGGCTGAGCAGGTCCGGGCTCAGTTGCACCCGCAGCGGTTGTTGATTGCCGGAGAGCCAGACGCTGGCCAGGCCGTTGGCGCTGCTGCCCTGGAGCTCCATGGCATCGAGCTCCTCCTGGAGCTTCTGGGCGTCCTGCTGAATCTGCTGGGCCTTCTTGAAGGCTTCGGTCAGCTGGCCGAAGTTGGGAAGTCCGAAGCCGGCCATGCCGAGGGAATCGCTGGAGGCACCCTAGACCGGCTCCAGAAGCCCTGAGCCCGGCTCAGAACCCCAGCCGTTTGACCTCGGTGTGCAGTTGGATGCCGTGATGCTGCAGCACCTGGTCCTGCACCAGCGCGATCAGGGCGGTGATGTCGGCGGCGCTGGCGGCGCCCAGGTTGACAATGAAATTGGCGTGAATCGGTGACACCTGGGCATCGCCGATTTGGTGTCCTTTGAGTCCCAAGGCTTCGATCAGCTGGCCGGCTTTGCGCGGTTCTGGGTTGCGGAACACGCTGCCGCAGCTGGGCTGCTGATACGGCTGGGTGCTGGTGCGGCTGTGCAGATTGGCGCTGGTGCGGCTGCTCACTGCGGCCGGCTCATGGCCGCCTTGCAGGCGGAAGCGCGCGCTCAGCACGATCCACGGTTCCTGCTGCAGGCGGCTGTGGCGATAGGCGAAGTCCAGCTCGCTGGCCGGCAGCTCCAGAATCTGCCCTGGGTTTTGAGGATCCAGCACCCGCACCGACGCCAGGCAGTCGGCGATGCAGCCCCCTTGGGCACCGGCGTTCATCACCACCGCCCCGCCCACGGTGCCGGGGATGCCCACGGCCCACTCCAGGCCTGCCAGGCCCGCTCGGGCTGCCTTGCGCGCCAGGGTCGGGATCGGTTCCCCGGCCTGGGCTTCGATCAGGTCGCTGCCCGGCTCCAGCTGACTGCCTTGCAGCCGCCGTAGGCACAGGGTCAGACCATCGAGGCCGGCATCGGCCACCAGCAGGTTGGAGCCGGCACCGATGCAGCGCAGCGGCAGGTCATTGCTGTGGGTCCACTGCAGCAGGTCCTGCAGCTCAGCAGCGGAGCTGGGCTCCGCTAGCCAGGCGGCGCGGCCGCCCACCTTCCAGGTGGTGTAGTCGCGCAGGCTGACCTGCTGCTGCACACCGGCATTGGGGGCAGCCAGCCTGGCCATGCTCAGGCGGCGAGCAGGGACAGGGGACCCTCCTGACTGGGCAGGCGGCTGAGACGATCCCAGAGGCCGTTGATGTCGCCGGCGCCCATGGCCAGCACCAGATCCCCCGGGCGGCTGGCGCGGGCCACCAGGGCAGTCAGTTCGTCGTTGTCGCGGGCCACACCGACCGGCAGTTGCGGTTTGCGGGCGCTGATGGCTTTGGCCAGTGCTTCGCTGCTGATCCCTTTGATCGGTCGCTCACCAGCGCTGTAGAGGGGCGCGAGCAGCACGGCGTCGGCCGTGCTCAGAGCTTCGGCAAAACCATCGAGAAACTCAGCGGTGCGGCTGTAGCGGTGGGGCTGGAACACCGCCAGCAGCCGTTGCGGCTGCCGCGGCAGGGGGCTGCTGCCGGTGTTCAGCATCAGCTGCGCCATCTGCAGCGTGGCCGCCACCTCACTGGGGTGGTGCGCGTAGTCATCGACCACAAGGCGGTCCTGCCAACAGCCGCGATAGTCAAAGCGGCGACCCGGGGTCTTGAGCGAGGCCACCGCCTGCTGCAGTTCGGCAAACGAGACGCCCTCGAGCCGGCAGGCGGCCACGGCGGCGGTCACGTTGCTGAGGTTGTGCCGTCCGGGCAGCGGCACATGCAGCGTTCCCAGCTGTTGCCCCTGCTCGAAATAGCGCGCGACCGTGCCGTCACCGCGGGCTTCGCTGGCGATCGCCGCAAAGCTCACGTTCTGGGGATGCTCGATCGACCACCAGTGATCGGCCTTGAAGTGGGAGCGCAGCACGGCGCAATCGTGGTTGGCCAGCAGCTTGCGGCTGTGGCGCGTGAACCGCTGCATCGTGCGGATCAGGGCTTCCAGGTTCGGGTAGTGGTCGGTGTGGTCCAGCTCCAGGTTGGTGAGTACCGCCAGTGCGGCCTTGAACTTGACCAGGGAGCCATCGGACTCATCGGCTTCGGCCACCAGCAGCCGGCCTTCGCCATGGCGTCCGTTGCTGCCGAAGGCCGGCACGATGCCGCCGATCACCGCGGTCGGGTCGTGATGGGTGGCCGCCAGCAGCGTGGCGATCAGGGTGCTGGTGGTGGTTTTGCCGTGGCTGCCGGCGACGGCGATCGAGGGTTGGCTGTTGATCAGGGCGGCCAGCACATCGGCGCGATGGCAGATCGCCAGCCCCGCCCGCCGCGCTGCTTGCAGTTCTGGGTTGCTCTCGGGGACCGCCGAGCTGATCACGACCAGCGGGCTGACCGAGGTGCCGCTGCGGATCGCGTTGATCGTGCTGGCGCTCTGTTGGCGGAACACCCGCACTCCGGAGCGCCGCAGCTGTTGCAGCACAGCCTGATCGCGTGGATCGGAGCCGCTGACGCTGAAGCCCCGTTGGGCCAGGATCCCGGCGATGGCCGACATGCCGATGCCGCCGACTCCGATGAAGTGGAGAGGTTGGCGGCGATCAAGCGATGGGGCCAAGGGCATCTCCGATTTGGGGGTGCGGACCGGGCGTGAAGCGCTGCCGACCTGCCTCTGAAATTAAGGCCGGAAGCATCCCTTGTCCTTTACGAGTTGCATCGTGCCGCGGCCAGACGGTCGGCGCCAGGCCGGATCTCAACGAAGCCGAACGATTGATTTCTGTATGATCCGCGCCAAAACCACCCTTGCTAGCGGGTTTCACCGCTTCCTGCCATGACCTTGCGCGTTGCGATCAATGGATTCGGCCGGATCGGTCGCAATTTCATGCGCTGCTGGCTCAGCCGCGGTGCCAATACAGGCATCGAGGTGGTCGGCATCAATGGCTCCGGTGACACCACCACCAACGCCCACCTGCTCAAGTACGACTCGATGCTCGGCCCCCTGCGCGGCGCCGAGATCAGCACCACCGCAGACACGATCGTCATCAACGGCAAGACGATCAAAACCTTTTACGACCGCAACCCGGCCAACCTGCCCTGGAAGGAGTGGGGCGTCGATCTGGTGATCGAGTCCACCGGTG
>CAYFMB010000010.1:11796-18964 GCA_964344095.1 uncultured Klebsiella sp. | reverse complement strand
AAGTTGACGCCCTTGACCACGCGGCCATCGGCCACATCGAGGCAAGGAATGATCCGTTTGGCAACCATCGGCAGCAACAGCGCGCAGGGGCAGGCGGGTCAGATCGCCGGCAGGGTTAAGGTGGCGCCACTTTCCAGTCGCGCCGGCCATGTCCCAGGCTGCCACCCCAGCCAGCATCAACATCGGTGCCAAGGTGCGGATCACGCGGGTGCGCGACCGCATCCCTGCCGAAATGGTCGAAGCGCTCAAGGCCGATGCCACCGCCACCGTCACCGGGTTCCGCACGGTCGATGGCAAGGGCATCGGTGTGGTGGTGCAATTGGCCAATGGCAACAAAGCCTGGTTCTTCGACGACGAAATCACCGTCGCCTGAGCCCCCTTCGCCTCAGCGTCGTTTCGCTTGAACAGTCAATTTTGAGCAACAGCCCCAACCCCGAGGCCAGCACAGGAGCTTCAGCACGTCAGCTGCTGGGCATGAAGGGTGCAGCCGGCACCAGCAACATCTGGAAGATTCGTCTTCAGCTGATGAAGCCGGTCACCTGGATTCCGTTGATCTGGGGTGTGGTCTGCGGGGCAGCCGCCTCAGGCAACTTCCAATGGCACCTGCCTGATGTGCTTGCGTCGATCGCCTGCATGGTCATGAGTGGGCCGCTGCTGGCTGGCTATACCCAAACGATCAACGACTTTTACGACCGCGACATCGACGCGATCAACGAACCCTATCGGCCCATTCCCTCAGGAGCGATCCCTCTGGGTCAGGTCAAGGCTCAAATCTGGATTTTGCTGTTGGCTGGACTTGGCGTGGCCTATGGCCTCGACGTCTGGGCCGGTCACAACACCCCGGTGTTGTTGTTACTGGCCTTGGGCGGTTCCCTCGTCAGCTTCATTTACTCGGCTCCTCCGCTCAAGCTCAAGCAGAACGGTTGGCTCGGTAATTACGCCCTGGGGGCGAGCTACATCGCGCTCCCCTGGTGGGCTGGGCAGGCCCTGTTTGGCCACCTCACGTGGACCACTGCCCTGCTCACCCTGGCCTACTCGCTAGCAGGCCTGGGTATTGCTGTGGTCAACGACTTCAAGAGCGTCGAAGGTGACCGAGCCCTCGGACTCCAGAGCCTGCCGGTGGTGTTCGGCATCCAGAGGGCCAGCTGGATCAGCGCCGGCATGATCGACATTTTTCAGCTGGCCATGGTGGCCGTACTGATCGCCATTGGTCAGCACTTTGCCGCCGTGCTGCTGGTACTGCTCATCGTGCCCCAGATCACGTTCCAGGACATTTGGCTGCTGCGCGATCCCGTCGCGTTTGACGTCAAATATCAGGCGAGCGCCCAGCCATTTCTGGTGCTGGGGATGCTGGTCACCGCACTGGCCATCGGTCATAGCGACCTGGTGACCAGCAGCTTTGGCTGACGTGGTCAAGGCTGCCTCGCCGCCCCAGCCCACCCGTTTGGACTGGAAGCGCACGGCAGCGCTCGCGGCTCTGGTTGGGGCCGGTGTCGCCCTAGGCCAGGCCGCGATGGTCAGCGGCATCGATGCACTGCTGCCCGATGCCCGTCGGGTCGGCAGTTTCAATCGCCCTGGCACCCTGACGATCCTCTCGGCCGATGGCCAGGTGATCCAGAAGATCGGGCCGGCAACCCGCGAGAAACTCACCCCCGAATCACTGCCCACGCTGGTCGAACAGGCGTTCATCGCAGCCGAGGACCGGCGTTTTTACCAGCACGACGGCATCGACCCGGTCGGCATCGGTCGGGCCATGGTGCGCAACCTGACCCAGGGTTCGGTCGAGGAGGGCGCCAGCACGATCACCCAGCAGCTGGCCCGCACCGTGTTTCTGAGCCAGGACCTCTCCCTGGTGCGCAAGCTCAAGGAAGCAGCCCTGGCGGGCAAGCTCGAACGCCAGCTGAGCAAACGCCAGATCCTCACCGAGTACCTCAATGTGGTGTACCTCGGCTCGAGCGCCTACGGCGTCGCCGATGCCGCCTGGATCTACTTCTCCAAGAGCCCCAGTCAGCTGACCCTGCCGGAGGCGGCCCTGATCGCGGGCATGCCGCCAGCGCCCTCGGTGTACTCACCCCTGGTCAACCCGGAGCTGGCACTCAAACGCCGCAGCATTGTGCTGGCACGCATGGAGGAAGCGGGCTTCATCGACGCCAGCGAGCGCGCCGAAGCCGAAGCCACCCCGCTTGCCCTCAAACCGGCAGAACCCAAGTTCTGGGTCAGCCAGGCGCCCTGGTTCAGCAGCTGGGTGCAGCAAGAACTGCCACGCGTGCTCAGCAAGGAGCAGCTCGAAGTGGGCGGCCTGACGGTGCGCAGCACCCTCAACCTGAACTGGCAGCGACAGGCCCAGACCACCATCAACCAGTTCGCCCCCGGCCAGATGGAGGGAGCCCTGGTGTCGATGGAGCCCGGAACCGGTGTGGTGCGGGCCATGGTCGGCGGCAAAGACTTCAACAAGAGCCAGTTCAACCGGGCCGCCCAAGCGCTGCGCTCGCCAGGATCCACCTTCAAGCTGTTCGTCTACCTGAGCGCTCTCAAGGCGGGCATGCTGCCCGAACGCATCATCGTCGACAGACCCCAGTGCTTCAGGGGGTATTGCCCGCGCAACTTCGGCGGCCGCTATCTGGGGGCTGTGCCCATGGTGGTGGCGTTGCAGAACTCCCTCAACACCGTCGCCGTCACCCTGCTGCGCGAGGTTGGCTTCGACAAGGTGATCGAAACCGCCAGAAGCCTGGGCATCACGCGGGAGCTGGGCCGCTTCTATCCCATGGCCATTGGCGCCTACGAGCAAACCCTGCTCGACATGACGGCGGCCTATGCGGCGATCACCAACCGGGGCATCTACGTCAAACCCACCCCGTTTGAAGACATCCTGGGCCCTGACGGCCAGCTGCTTTGGAGCCGCCGCGTCGACGGTGACCGGGGCAAGCGGGCCGTAGCCAGCGACATCGCCGACACGATGGTGTGGATGCTGCAGCAAGTGGTCAAGGGCGGTACCGGCGGTGGGGCCGCCCTGAGCGATCGTCCCGTGGCCGGCAAGACCGGCACCTCTGAAGGAGGCCGAGACCTTTGGTTTATCGGCTCGATCCCGCAGCTCACCACCGGCATCTGGCTGGGGTACGACGACAGCCGCGCCACTGGCAGCACCAGCGTGGTGGCCACTCTGGCCTGGCGGTCGTACATGGCGCCGATCAGCAAGAGCCTGCCGGTGCGCCAGTTCCCGCCCAAGCCGCAGCTGCAGAACAGCTACAAGCCAGAAACCAGAACGGCCAAGCGAGAAGCCGGCAACGCCCCGCCAGCGTCAAACAGCAGTGCCCCGGAAGCACCTCAGCTGCCCGAAGCCTTCACCCCCGTGCCCGAGGGCACCCCAACCGATAGGCCAGCCAACGGACCCGGTGCCGGCGCGCCAGCAGCTCCAGCCACACCCCCTGTCCCTACCGCGACATCGCCGGCTGTCCCTCCGCCTCCGATCGCCGCACCACCGGCGCCATGAGCAACGCAGCGTAAAAGCCATCGCCATCGCCCGGCCAGCGCTGCCAGGCCTGCTGCACGCTCCAAGCTGGATGCTGCTGCAAAAACGCGGTGATCTGATCACCGTTTTCTCGCGGATCGAGGGTGCAGGTGGCATAGACCAGCCGCCCACCAGGCCGCAGCAGCAGCGCCATGGCCTGCAGCAGCGCCTGCTGCAATGGCAGCAGAGCGTTCATGGCCTCTGGGGTGATGCGCCAGCGCGCATCGCTGTGTCGCGCCAGGGTGCCCAGCCCGGAGCAGGGCGCGTCGATGAGGATCGCATCAAACCGGCCATGCCACTCAGGCCGCAGCGCGGGAAGCGCGGTGGCATCGGCGGCCAGCACGGCGATGCCCGCCAGATCCAGGCGTTCAGCATTGCGCTGCAACCGCCGCAGCCGAGCCTCAGCGCGATCGACCGCCCAGATGGTCGCCTCACCGCCGGTGAGCTCGGCGATCTGGGTGGTCTTGCCGCCGGGGGCCGCACAGGCATCGAGGATCCATTCACCGCGCTGGGGTGCCAGCAGCGACACCACCGCCTGGGCAGCGCGGTCCTGGACGCTCCAATAGCCCTCGCCATAGCCGGGCAGGCGGCGTAGATCTCCACTGCGGCCAGTGAGCTCGAGCCCCAGGGACAGGCCAGCAATCGGCGCAGCGCTGACCCCTGCCGCTGCCAGCAGGTCCTGGACCAGCTCGCGTGTGGTCCGGGTGGGGTTGATGCGCAGATCGAGCCGTGGGGTGGCATTCAACGCTGCAGCCACCGTTTCGGCCGGCTCGGGCGGCAGCCACTGCAACAGGTTCTGGGCCAGCCACAGCGGCAATGAACGCCGCACCGCGAGATCTGCTGCCGGCTCGGGCGGAAGCACCAGGCCCAACCACGGCTCTGCAACACCGCCATCGACCGCTCCCGCTGCCGCGCGGTGGCGCCGGTCCAGCTCGCGCAACAGCCCGTTCACGACGGCCGACAGGCGGGCCAGCCCCAGCTGCCGCGCCAGTTCGACCGCGGTGTTGACCGCCGCCGACGCCGGAATGCCGCGGCAAAACAACAGCTGGTAGGCGCCCAGCTGCAACAGCCACCGCAACTTGGGTGGCTGGCGCGCGGCGGGCACCTTGCCGAGCTGATCGAGCCAGGCATTCAGCAGCCCCTGCTGGCGAATGGTGCCGTAGGCCAACTCGGTCACCAGGGCGCGATCAGCGCCGCTCAGCGCTGCTTCTGAAGCGGCCGTGGCCCGTTTGAGAACCTGCTCGAGGGCACCATCGGCGTAGGCACCGCGCTCAACCGCCTGGAGCACCTCCCAGGCCAGCCGCCGCGGGCGCAGCCCCGTGCACGAATCCTTGGTCATCCATTGGCCCCTGGGGCAACTCCCACAGATAGCGCCGCAACGGCAGCCGGCCGGCGCTGTCAACGGGAATGCCCTCGGCAAGCAACAGCTCGCGCTGGATCCAGTCAGACCCTTCGCGGCTGGGGCTCATGCTGATGCGCCCCTGAGCGTTGACGACGCGATGCCAGGGCACCGCACTGGGCAAAGGCAAGCGCCGTAACGCCCAGCCCACCTGCCGGGCGCAACCATAGGCGCCGATCACCTCGGCGATCTGACCGTAGGTCGCCAGCCGGCCGCGAGGCACCAAAGCCACAGCGGCGAGCACGCGTCGATCGAAATCTGAAGGCAAGGGTGATCAATCCGCGAGGCAATCTCCTTGCCGGCAGTACCCATAGCGCAAGGCCAAGCGCCGAGCCGCTGCAGCCAGATCAGGGCGCGAAGCACGCTCCATGTCACGGGCAATCTGTTTCCACGTTGCGCCATACACCAAGTAGGGCCAGGAGGCCCAACCATGCGCAAGGGACACCTGCCGATCAGGGATCGCCATGGTTGAAAACAGCCGCTGATTCAGGCGAAACACACTCTCGGCATCAGGCAGCTTGCTGCCCTGGGGCAACACGCGACGGAACGGTCCATATTGGTAATTCGGGTAACGCGCATAGAGCTCCTTGGCAAACGTGGAGCGATCGTCGGCCAGGGTCAGGAACACTTCCAGTCGACAGGTCTGAACAAGCGTCTCAAAAAATCCAACCAATGTGGTGCGCGGCCATCGACAACCAACCAGCGTGCGCGAGAGGCGAGGGATGTACCACTTCTGCAACAGAAAACCAGCATTGACAAACACCAAATCTCGCCTGAAGCCTTCAGCCTCTTGCAGGTAACTGCCGGCATACATTTCATCATCAGCCCGCACCACCAGAAGCGCATGATGCGGCAGGATCCGCAAGCCACTCTTGACAAAATTCTGCGTATGAGGACCGCGACTAACCCGGGTCTGGCGGATAGACAGAGCGACATTCAAGCCGAAGGCATAAAGCACCAAGGCGGAAGCCAACAGCAGCTGCATCGGGCCTGACAGGCTGGCGGCCGTCGCTGCGCGCGGGCGATACAAGCGCAACACGAATTGGGCACTCAGGCTCAGTCCCTCAGCGACAGGCAGCACCAGAAGCTGACAAGGCAGCAAATAAAAGCGTTGCAGGACCTCCATGGCGGGAGAACCGAGCACCGGGTTGATATTGGCGCGGCTGAAAAACAAAGGACCCGCAACGACAAAACTCAACAACAGCGCTAACCAAGCCCAGGCTTGGGCATCCTGAACTCGCCAGCTGCGCAATCGCACCACAAAAGCCAATGGCGCAAACGGCAGCAACACTTTGAAGGCTGCATTCAAGGCATTCAACACATTGCCCATGTGCTGAATCCAGTCAGCATGCCGCCCTCCTGATGATGCTGCGAGGCTGAAGGTTCCATAATCGCGGCGAAGGAAATGATGCCAGAACGCAGGCCAACCATCGATCACCCCCCAAGACTGCAGATAGACACCATTGGCCTGAGACCAGGGAAACAACAACAGAGTCGGCGCAAAGCCAACAGCCAGCGCCACCACGCCGCCTCCAGCTAGGCGCCATCGCTGCCGTGCTTCCACCCTGCCAAACGCCGAGACCAGTCCGAAAGCGATCACAGGGGCCACCAACACAAACGAATGGTGATGGGCCAAGCCAAGCCCGCAACACACGCCGATGGCAGCGATCTGCTGGCTGCTGGTCAGCCAGGAAAACGGCGAACAAACAGCCAGCAGAGCCGCCACGATCGCACCATTGAGCGCAAACACTTCGGCATGAGTCAGATGCTGAACCGCCAGCGGAGAAGCCGCATAAACGCCAACGGCAACAGCAGACGCCAAGGCAGGAATGCGCCAACAACGGCAAGCGAGATAGAGCAGCGACATTTGAACGGCGGCCATCAAGGCCGTCGCGTAGCCAGCGGCCTGGACCGGTGATGCAGCAGGCAACCCATGCAGCAGTCGCAGCAAAGCGACATAGAGCGGATAGCCGGGCGGATGGGCAATGCCCTGCGCCTGCGCCAACAAGGCAAATTCGCCATTGTCACCTCCCAGCACATGCGCAGGAACCAAGGCGAGATAGACAACGGTGATGCAACCCAGCAACAACAACCCAGGAACCTCAGGTCGCCAGCGCCATCGCCCGAACATGCGCATCAATCAGCATCAGCCAACAACGCCAGTCTAGGCGCGTCATTGAGACGCAATCGTGAAGACCAGATTGCACGATCGCTGCCAATGGAATGCGTCTTAAAGCGCTACAACAAACCGGCCATGTTGA
>CAYFMB010000010.1:0-11696 GCA_964344095.1 uncultured Klebsiella sp. | reverse complement strand
CGATCGCTGCCAATGGAATGCGTCTTAAAGCGCTACAACAAACCGGCCATGTTGAGGCCATCTTCGCTGTCAGGTGGGTGCGCCGATCAGCGCCTAGGCTCACAGCTATGCCCTTGCTGCCCCGACGCTACGAACGTCTCAAAGCTGTGCTCAACCGCCGCATGGCGGACCTGACCGTGCTGCTCGAGCATGTGGACAAACCCCACAACCTCTCGGCCATCCTGCGTAGTTGTGATGCGGTCGGAGTGCTCGAGGCCCACGTTGTGAGCCTCAAAGGACGTCAACCCACGTTCAACAGCACCGCCCTGGGCAGTCAGAAATGGGTTCCCCTCAAGCCCCATGCCAGTGGCGGCGCCGCAATCGCCGCACTCAAAGCCCAAGGGTTCAAGCTCTACGGCACCCACCTGAGAGCGGATGCGGTCGACTACCGCAGCTGTGACTTCACGGGCCCGAGCGCCTTTGTGCTCGGTGCCGAGAAGTGGGGGTTGAGTGAGGAGAGCGCGGCTCTCGTTGACCAGGCGATCGTGATCCCCATGCAGGGCATGGTGCAGTCGCTCAATGTGAGTGTGGCGACCGCCACCCTGCTGTTTGAGGCATTGCGGCAACGTCAAGCTGCAGGGCTGATCCCCAACAATGGCGAAGGTGTCCCGCCCGAGCGCTACGCGTCGATGCTGTTTGAGTGGGCCTACCCCGATGTGGCCGCCTGGTGCCAGCGCGAAGGTCGGCCCTACCCGTCGCTGGATGCGGAAGGGGCCATCAGCGACGCTCTGCCTCGAAATCGGAAGCTGCGCTGTTGAAGCTGCGCAACCGCCGGCTGTCGGCACCTGGAATCCACAACGCCAGAGCCAGAACCAGAGCCTCCAGCAGGATCTGCCGGCCGCCCAGCAGCACCACCACGACCGCGACTCCTGCAAGAAGCTTCTGAAGCAGCCCCCAAACGTCGTCGCGATTGCTGTTGCCGCTCAACCACAGCACCAGGGCTACAACCAACAGCACACCGTCCAACCACCAGGGCATTGATGGCGCCGTGCAAAGGGCAGGACTGCATTCTGACGGCTGATGCCCCAGGCGTCAGCCGTCACTGAGCCAGCGTTCCAGACCTTCGCCTAGAAAAGCCAGACCCAAGACCAGCACGAACAGGGCCAAGCCTGGATACAGAGCTGTCCACCAGATGCCGGTGGGCACCGCCGTGAGGGCTTGCTGCAGATCACCGCCCCATTCCGGAATCGTTTCAGGCAGACCTAGGCCCAAAAATCCAAGCCCGCCGAGCACCAGCACCGCATCGGCAGCATTGAGGGTCAGCAACACCGGCACCGAGGTGATCACATTGCGCAGCAGGTAGCGCCGCAGGATCCACAACGGGCCTGCACCCAAGGAGCGGGCCGCTTCGATGTAAAGCTCCGCTTTGATCTGCACGCTCTGATTGCGCACCACCCTGAAGTACTGGGGGATGTACACCACACACAAAGCGGCGGCAGCATTGGGCAAGCCACGCCCCAGCAGAAAAGCCAGCACCACCGACAGCAGCAACACCGGCAAGGTGTAGAGCGTGTCCATCAGCAGCACCAGCACCCGATCGACGCCCCCGCCCAGGTAACCGCTCACCATGCCCAGGGGGACGCCAATGACCAGGGCGATCAGCACCGCCAGAGTCACCACCTGCAAGGCCACACCGCTGCCGGCCAGGGTGCGAGAGCAGACGTCGCGGCCAAGGCGATCGGTGCCGCACCAATGGCTCCAGGAGGGAGGCGCATGGACAGGATTGTCCACCCCGATGGTGGGATCCGGCAGCAGACCGCTCTGCACCAACACGGGCATCAGCAGCGCCACCAGGCCATAGACCACCACAATCACCATGCCCCAGCGAGCCAGGCGCCGCGACAGGTTGGTGGACACGGGTGAATCAACGACCACAGGAGCGATTCAGCAAACGATCAGCTTCAGAACGGCTGCAAAACAGCTGTGGCGCTGCCGCTCGGATGCTTCGGACCAAGACCTCTCCAGCCAACCATCGCATGCACCCTGGTGAACGAGATTAATCAGGGAACACAGCGACGTCTGAAGCCATCACCGCCCGCTCGACCTAGCGTTTGCCCATGGCTCTCCAGACGAGCAGCTCCAGGATTTTGATCGTCGACGACGATCCCGAGTTGCGCCATTTCCTGCGCACTGAACTGGAGCTGGAGGGCTACTGCTGCTGCGAAGCAGGGAGCGGTCAGCAGGCGCTCAGCCAAATTCGCAGCGAGGGCTGGGATCTGGTGCTGCTCGACTGGACCCTGCCCGATTTCAGCGGGGTTGAGGTCTGCCGCCGACTGCGGCAGAGCAATCTGGCGACACCGGTGCTGATGCTGACCGCGCGCGATGACGTGCGCGAACGTGTCGAAGCCCTGGATTCAGGTGCCGACGATTACCTCACCAAGCCGTTCTCACTCGAGGAACTGCTGGCGCGGGTGAGGGCGCGGCTGCGGCGCAGCCAGTTCTCTGAAACTGAGCTCGAACAACTCGGTCTTGCCGATCTGATGGTTCGGCCCGCCAGTCGCGAGGTCAGCCGCGCCCAGGAGCCGATTCACCTGACCGCCAAGGAATTCGATCTGCTGCTGCTGCTGATTCGCCAGCCCCTGCAGGTCCACAGCCGCGAAACCCTGTTCAGCGCGCTGTGGGGCGCCCAGGTGGTGGGCGACGACAACCTGCTCGATGTCTACGTAAGGCATCTGCGCCGCAAGATCGAACGCCCCGGGCAGCCGACGCTGATCCAGACCGTACGTGGTGTCGGCTTCATGCTGAAACCCGGCGAGCCCAAGCTCTGAGCCAAGGCCCGCTCAAGCCCAGGGCAATCGCAACTGGAAGTCGGCACCGCCTCCCTCGGCGGCCACCACCTCCACGGCACCTCCCATGGCATCCATCAGCAGGCGCACGATTGACAGGCCGATGCCGCTGCCGCGGGTCCCGGAGGCAGCGCTGCCCCGCACAAAACGTTCGAAAATGCGCTCGCGCTCGGCGGCAGGCACTCCGGAGCCGTGATCGCGCACATGCAACAGCAATCCCGTATCGCTGGCCTCGGCACAGAGCTGCACAGGCTCTGGCGCTGGGCTGTAGCGCAGCGCGTTGTCGATCAGCGCGGCGAGGCACTGCTGCAAACGATCAGGGTCGGCTAGGGCCAGGGGCAAGCTGGCACTGCTTTCACTGGCCAGCAGCTGCAGACGCCCCGCACTGCTGGCGGCCAGACGCTCAAAGCTCTCCAGCAGGGCATCTTCCGGGTTGATGGCCTGCAGGGTCAGCACCAGCCTGCCGGCATCACGGCGGGCCAGATCGAGCAGATCACTGACCAGCAAACCCATGCGATGGGCTTCCGCACCGATGAGCTGCAACGAGGCAACAGCCTCAGGCGCCGAGGTCAGAGCCTGATACCGCTGCAAGCGCTGCGCATGTCCCGAAATCAAGGTCAGCGGTGTGCGCAATTCATGGGCAACCCCATCAACGAAAGCCCGCTGCTGATCCCACGAGACTGCCAGCCGGTGCTGCATGGCGTTGAAAGCAGCGGCAATCGGCCTCAGTTCACTGGGCTGCTGGCTCTCCTCCAACAGCAAGGGCGGTGCCGGGGGGGCCTGAAGCGCATCGAGCTGCTCACCCAGCTCCTGCAAGGGCTGCACCAGGCCCCGACGCAGCACAGGGCGCAACAGGGCACTGGTGAGCAGGGCCGAAGCCCCTGCCGCCACGATCAACAGCATCTGCGCCAGCCACTCCTGCTGGACTGAAGCGCTGACGTTCTGGAGCACCAACAGCGACTGGCCGCCGCGGGGGGCTGCTGGCAGAGGGGTGATGCTCACCAACCAGCTCTGACCCGAACGCTGCAGCAAGCGAGGGTCCTGGTGACGGACGCCGGACAGCAGCTGCACCGTCAGACCGGGCATGGCCTGGGCCTGCGGCAGCGTTCTGGCGGCCAACAGCTGCGCCACCAGGTCCTGATGCAACTTGGTGCGCTGCATCACCGCCAGGGCCTGGTTGAGCACCAGCAGCAAGCTGTAACCGGCCACCACCGCCAACAACGACGTCGACTGCAACCACAGACGCAGCGACGGCAACACAGGCCGCCGCGCTGACGGCCCCGAAGGCTTCACCTCGGCGATGCGGTCAGAAACCGAACCCAACCCCAAACGATGCAGGCGTGATCTGCTCACGTCGTGCCAGCAAGAAAGCCAAAAGAGCAATGGCCAGAGCCCACGTTCAGACAATTTTCACAAAAAATCAAGCAAACACAGGGGGCAGCCAGTGCAAATCAAGCCATAGTCATGATGCAACTTGTGTCTCAGCGATGCACACCAAATCTCTTCATCAGTTGCTGCGCATGGCTCGCAGTCGCCAAACCAAGCGCCGCAACGGTCAGGCTGGCTTCACCTTGGTCGAACTGCTGATCGTGGTGGTGATCATCGGCATTTTGTCTGCCGTAGGCATTCCTGCCTACATCAATCAAGCCAACAAAGCCAAGCAAAATGCTGCGAAGTCGGGCGCTGCCAATGCTGCACGCGCTTGTGCTGCTGCCATCGCCGGTGACACCACAGCCACGTTTACCCTTCCTGAAGGCTCCGCTGGAAGCAGCGGTTGTGCAGCAGGCAGCACCATCACCTTCACCACGTCGGGATACACAGGCACTGCAGTGATTTCCACGAGCGGCGAAGTGGGCGCCGCGACCGTCGCCCCCTGAAGCCGGCAAGACCGACGCTTTGACAATCTGGGAGGGGCTTGCTCCTCCCCTTGTTGTCTAACGCATCGAGGGGGCATCACGTCCAGCATCACGAACGCAACAAGAGACTGGCAGAACGCTGCCAGATCGTGAGACAACCAGCGAACCAATAGGTCGGACGCAAAGCAAATCAACAGCAGCCTGAAGCAACAGCACGACATGCCAACGCAGACACAGAGCGTCGTTGCTGGAGAACGGTGTTCAGTGAAGCTGCCGGAGCAACCACAACATCAACTGCGGCATAAGCTGAAACTGAGCACACCAAGCTGACTGAGCTGAATCCATGGCACGGTCGAAACCGCGAGCAAAAGTCCGTGGCAGCGTCAGCCCATCGAGACAGCTTAAACAGCAGCAGGGGTTCTCGCTGCCGCTGATTATCGTGACGGCTCTGATTTTAATCTTTGGCACTGCTGCTCTGGCCAGCCGTTCAACCATGGGGTTGCTCGGCAGTGTGTTTCAAAATCAAAGCTGGGAAGCCAGAGAGGCGGCCGAAATCGGCATGAATCGCATCATCAGTGAGCTCAACAAAGAGCGCAACCGCTGGCTGATGGTGCAACGCACAGGGGATCCAGACAGCGGGATCTGGCAAAACCGACAAGATTCTCAGAGGGTGGTCGAGTGGAGAACCAATCCCTGCAGACCGACAGGCAGCAACAGCAGACCTGACTACACCAAACTGGATCCCAATGGTGCGGCCTCCACAAGCTATGGGACTTGGTATGTCGATGCCAATGGAACCGTCAGCAGCTCGTCGAGTGGTGCCGTTCGTGCTTACAAATTAGTCGCAGTGACGCGTCAACCATTTGAAACAACCTACAACGGCGCGACGATTCAGGCTCTCAACATCAACCGCGATCGAACTGCCACACCGAGTGGCGTCGGATCCATCACATTAGTCGTCCAAGGGCAAGCGATCCGCAACGGCCGCACAGTCGCAACAGTAAGCCTGGAAAAGCAACTGGAGCTGGCGCCGAAGTGCTGCAAGGTGTCATTTGGCGGCCAACATGGCGGCTTGAACTACGGCATGGATTCGAGTACCAACACCTCGTTGTGCGTTCAGAATGATCAGCTTGGCCTCGGACTGATTGGCGGAGCAGGTGACAACAACACCGGCTCCATCACACTCAGAGGCAGGGCGACTGACATTGTCAGCTCGACTGGGGCTGATATCGATCCGATCTATTGCCTGGCCTCAACGACAAGCGGGTGCGCAACCAATATCAGCGGATCGACGATCAATGTGGCGTTGATCGACATGGATATCCCCAAAGCCAAGGAATATCCCGGAACCATGCCAAGCACACTGACTGATCTAAATCTAGATACCACTGGAAGCGGTCGCATCACCGCGACAACGACAACTGACTTTATCTACACGAAGTCACTGAGCACAACTCCACGCCGTGACATCATCGTGATCAACGCCGGGGCCACGACCAATATCCCCAGTTACTGCACAACAGCGATCAGCAATGAACTGCATTGTGCGCTCAATAGCATCAGCTATAAAAACTCAGACGTCTACATCCTCACAGGCAGCAAGAAACTGCGCCTCTATTTCCCAACCGGCGGGGCAACCGTCATCGACAATGCCGGCAATGGGGCGCTGTATCACTGCTCCGACACGGCAGTCAGTTCCAGCGGCACTTGCACCAGGGCGTCTGGCGCCAAGGTCACCGACCTGAGCTTGTTTGGCTGCAACATCAGCGCAAGCTGCACAACGAGCAATCCCCAGGTCATTGAACTAAAAGGCAACGCTGATTCGCTTGGCTTGTTCAGCTATTTCCCCTCAGGCTCCGTGAGCCTGGTTGGTGACACCAATTTCGAAGGCATCAACTGGAGCAACAGCATCTCATCCAGCGGCAATCCAACCTGGACCGTGCCCGGATCAGGCGTTGGTTCAGTCTATGAACTGATGGGCATGATTCCAAGCTCAAGCAGCAGCGGTACAGCGACGGCGCCACTGATTGCTTATGACTTTATCGCCCGTGCAACCAACCGATACCGCTGGAAATAAACGGGATTCCATGAACAAACAACCACGCCAGCTGCAGATTCAATCGAGGCTGCTGAGTCGAGCAGAAACGCCAGGCTTCAGCCTGGTTGAAATGGTTCTGGCCGCGGCACTGCTGGTCATCGCAACAGCCGGTACGGCCATGTTGTTCAACATCTCATCGCAGCAGACGATTTTAAGCCGCGGCAAACAAGAGCAGCAATCAGCGATCAGCGACGATCTTGCCGCGATCGAACTGCTCAATGACCGCTATAGCTGTACCTCAGGGGCGACCGCCTGCGCCGTTGCCACCACGGAGCCTGGCGAAAACGGCTACTACCCAACGGGTACTGGCAAAAATGCAAGCTTTGATGCCCTATGCAGCACTGGCGGTCTGATCACGAATCTGACCACCGCCATCAGGCAAACAGCAGTTCCCAGCTCCGTGTCTTCCTTGGGCATCACGCGCCAGGCCCCCGTGGTCGACGCCAGTGATCTCAGCAGTCATCGCTACACCGTCACCTGGGTCGACAGCAGCAACCGCAAACTGCGGCAGACCACACTGGTTCCAACGGTGGCGAACTGGTGCCCATGAACACTGAAACGAGGCGTTCAAGCCGCGCCTTTACGCTCGCCGAACTCCTGGTGGCCGTCTCATTGATTGGCCTGCTGGCTGCACTCTCAATGGATATCGGCAGCAAAGAAATACAACGAACCCGTGTCAATGCTTTGAGCATCGAATTGGCCGGCTGGCTCGAAAATGTGCGTCGAGCAGCGCTCCGTGGCACCAGCTGTACGGCAACAATCAACACCGGCAACATCAATGCGGGTGGCACGATCGCGACTGCCAGCGCCAGCAACTGCCTGCCGGCCTCGCCCTTAAAGATCAACGGCGACGACAGCCGCATGAAATTCACCGTTACCAGCACTGCATCCAGCGTCACCTACACCCCACGCGGCAGTCGTTATCCCACTGGCACTGACATCACGATTACCTTGACCCTGCAGCCTGACGGTCCATCGCGTTGCGTCATCATTCGCGGCTTGCTGGGCGTGATCGGCCTTGGCAAGAGCTCGGGTGGAACCTGCACCCCCGATCAACGCTTCTGAGTCATGACACAAAACCGCACGAACAACCGTCGAAACACACGTTGTGCGCGGCAAGGGTTCACGCTTGCCGAATTGCTCATGGCCATTGCCATCGGCAGTGTGCTGATGCTGGGCACAGCCTCAATGATGATCAGCCACATCCAGGCAGCAGCCAAGTCTGAAGCGATTCAGCGTCTGCAGGAGGCCTGGAGCCGCGTTCAGTTTCTACTGGACCAGGAGATCCAGGAGGCCAGCGGCAATGCGACGTCCAGCACATGCAGCAGCCTGACGCTGACCGTTCCAAACCCCGATACGAGCGGCAGCAACATGACCATTACCTATGCACTGTCCGGGACAGACCTCAAGCGAACAGGTCCTCCGATCAAGGATGACGGCACCTTGAATGGCACTGCCGCGAGCACAACCGAACTGGTGATGTCAAAAGTCATCAGCTTCTGCCCGACCACAGACGCCGGAGATGTGAATTACACGCTGGCACTTCAGGATGCCAGCGGGATCACGTACCGCAACAAAAACCAACCTTCTGGAGCACACACGCGTAGCCGCGTCATCAATTAATGCAATCTGCATCGAACAGAATCGATGCGGCCGGTTTGAGGCAAAACTACGGACCGCAATCGCTCAGGCCCATGGCCGTTGCCCGCAGAGCCTGTGCTTTTCTTGGCCTCACCATCTTGGCCTTCAACCTGACGTCTTGCTTCCCTTCAGCAGGCACCTCGACCAGCAATGCAGGCAAAGAAGCCTGCCGCGAGCGTGGAGCCCAGGCGCCACCGGGAACCAGCCTGGAAACCAGACGCGAGCAGTATCGCCAATGCCTCACAACGATTGATGTTGAGCTACAAAGCCAAGCGAAGCAAGCCCAGGCCCAACGGGCCACGGAGGAGCAGCACAAACAGCAAGAGGAGCTTGACCTCACGCGCTCCTACGCCTCTGCAGCGGCGCGCTACAGCCACTGCCGTTTGATGCAGGATCAGGTGATTGCTGCCGAACAGCAACGGCTTCGCGCCCTCGGTCCTGCCATGGTTGCGACCCGTCAGTTTGGCGAACACAGCCCCGAAGCCGAGCGCGCTAACGAGCAGTATCGCCTTGCTGAAGCATCACTTGAACGCCTGATTCCTGCCGACATGCGCGCTGGCAAACCGTTGATTCCAGATGCCGTCGACATCTACAAACGATGCGACTCTGCAGATTTCAACGATTGACCAATTGCTTGGGATGCATGACAGCGCAAGCGGCATGCTCACCCAATCACCGACAACATCAACTGGCAATTCTTGAATCGAACTGAACCCCAAAGACACGAATCAGTTTGTGCGGATCGACCCAGCGCACGGTCGCCCAACGGCCGACAATCAACGGGTTGGCTTTGACGGTGATTTCACAGCGATCACCTGCGTTGATCTGCTGATGGGCAAATGCAGCCAGCCGCATACCACTCGGGCTGACATCCAGCACTTCAGCCTGGATGCATTCCATCACCGGATGGCGGACAAACTGCACCTCAGCCTGGGTTTGCTCGGGCAGGGGCTTGCGCCGCTCTTCGGTGCGATGCTCATACAGCTGCGACGCCCGCTCCATGACCACCTCGTGAGCGGCGAGAGGATCCCTGGGCAGATGTGACTGTGGCATGGCTAGCTGACACGCCCTTGCTGACAAATTAGCCCCTGCAGGCCCGGCCGCCTACGGCAACGGCAACAGCTGACGATGCACCAGCACCTGGCTGGTCGCGCCCACACCAACAAACTGCTGACGCAACTCAACGCGCAGCGCCCCTGGACTGGGCTGCACCGCTTGCGCACCGCCAACACTCAGCAAACCATCGAACAACACACGGTTGACGGCTTTGCCCGTGCTCGGCATGCCGTCAAGCCCAAAAGCAGGGCCGCATCGCATCAGCACCGCCCCACGCCAGATCGGCTCGGAGGGCTTGCCAGCGGTGTAGGTGATCGGGCCATCAGGGGTTTGCAGATGCAACACCACGGTTCGCCCCGACAAGCTGCACGATGGAGGCACCTCAGCGGAGGCCAGCGCTGTGGCCCGCTGCAGGTCCTGACGCATCAAAGCAAAGGCCCGCTCTGCCACCTGCCGCTCGCGCAGCACCCGCCCCAGCCGTTGCCCGTTTTGGCCCTCAGCCAAAACGGCTTGCAGCATCAGCGTGCAGACACTCAACCCCAGCCCAAAGGCCAGGAGCATCTCCAGCAACGCAAAGCCCTGGCTCGACCTGCGGGTGTGCCGGCCCGGGTGCGTCGAGACCGAGCTCATAGCGAAGCGTCCGCAACACAGTCGCTGCTGCGCGGCGTCGCCCCAGGGGCAGCCAGGCTCTTACCCGTGCGCACCACCCCCAGGGGCAGCGAGATCACCAGACAACGCTGCAGGTCGCTGCCCCCTGCGGCAACCACCAGCGTGCCGCCGTCGAGCACCAGCCCGTTGCTGGCGATGCGCAACGGACCGGGCAAATTATGCGAAAGCTGCACCCCCGTCTGAGAACGACCGAGGCTGATGCGACATGTCGGCAGTGCTGAAGTCCCAGCGGCCGCATCGGGCTGGATCCAGCCACTGGGGCCCAGCGCCAGAGCACAGGCCTCACCTGCGGCTTCGGCAGCGCTGCGCGCCTGCTCCAGGCCGACAGCGAGCTCCCGCGTCGCGGCTTCGACCCGCGTATGGGCCAAGGAGCGGTTGATCCCGCCCAGGCCGACAGCGGCCATGAGTCCGAGCATGACCACAGCCACCAGCAGTTCGGGCAGGGTCATGCCACTGCTGTGTCGATCAACGCTGACCATCGGCAACCTCCTGGATCGGCTGGAACGTCTGAACAGAAGCCGTGGCGCGACCGCACAAGCCGTAGGCCGCGGGGCTCAACAGGCGTTGCCGGCGCAGACCCGCATCGGCCTCAAGGGTCAGCAGCACCTGATCAGCGGCGCTGTTGAGCTCAAGCCGGCGCTGCAGCCCGGGCCCCTGCGGGGGCAGGCCGGCCTCGAGCTGATGCTGCATCCACTGGGCCGCAGCCCAGCAATCCTGCCCTGAGATCGCTGGTTGGCCCGCGGCAATGACCGGTGCAACGGCCAGCAGCTGAGCCGCCATCTGCTCGTTGACCTGCATGCGGGCACGACTCTGGCTCATGGCCTCGGCGCTGGAAACTCCCATCTGGGCGGCGCCGTTGCAGGCCCCCAGAAACACCGCCGTCGCCACAATCACTTCGGCCAAATTCATGCTTGTCCCCCCCGGAGGCCCAGCTCCTCGACAGCCGTGATCTGCACAGCACCGGAAGCGACGGGGGCTAGCACCAGGCGATAACGAGCCCGCCAGGGACGATCTCCCTGCAGTTGAACTTCCATCGCGGCGCTGGTGACACCTGCGCCATTGCCCTGCACCTGGTACGCGGTGAGCCGATAGGTCAGCTGGCCAACCTGGCCGTGCTGAAGCTGGGCCAGCCCCGCTGCGCTGAGGTTGCATGCAGCAGCGGCGCCCGACCACTGCTGCAGATCGAGCTGCAACAGACAGGGAGCCTGAAGCTGCAAGGCAGCAGCCTGCTGCTGAGCCGCCGACGCGAGGCTGTCTTCCAGCTGAAAACGACGCTGCTGCTGGCCCTGGTGCACGCGGCTCTGCAGCGCCATCAGTTGCAGGGCACTGCTTGAGAGCAGCAACAACAACGCACTACCCACGGCCACCGGCAGCGCAAAGCCTCGGGTGGCCCGGCTACAGCAGCGCTCAACGCCGCGGCGCCGTGAACGATGCAAGGCTCTTGGCATGGGATGGCCCCTGGAGTTGGACTCCAGGAGGGTTCCCACAGCGCGCCTACTGGTTGAGCTTGAGCACGGCCATGAAGGCCTCCTGCGGCACCTCCACCTTGCC
>CAYFMB010000009.1:0-19085 GCA_964344095.1 uncultured Klebsiella sp. | reverse complement strand
TCGAGCTGCTGCCGCCGCTCAACGACCACAACCTGCCCTGGATGGACACGATCCACCCGATCGTCGTTCATTTCGTGATCGCGATGGGGCTGATCAGCTTCGTCTTCGACCTGGTCGGAGTGGTGTTTCGCAAGGTGAACCTGTTTGAGGTGAGCTTCTGGAATCTTCTGTTTGCCACAGCGGCGATCTTTGTGGCAATCATCTTTGGGCAGGTTGAGGCCGGCCTGGCCAATCCTTATGGGGCCTCGAGCGAAATTCTCAATTTGCACAGCACGATCGGCTGGTCTCTGGCTGGGGTGCTCTCGCTGTTGTCAGGTTGGCGTTATGTGCTGCGCAGCCGCAATCCTCAGCAGCTGCCACTCAGTTTTCTTGGGGCAGGTGGCGTTCTCTCAGCACTGATCGTTGTTCAGGTGATGCTTGGCAACCAGTTGATCTGGGTTTATGGCCTGCACACCGTTCCGGTGGTCGAGGCCGCTCGCGCAGGGCTGATCTAAGCCATGGCTTCTCCTCTCTTCGTGACGCCGGAGGCGCCGATTGAGCAGCTCAGCGCGCAGCTGGGCCCCAATGGCTTGCCCTATGCGGTGCCGATTCATCCGAATCTGGTGCACCTGACGATTGGCCTTTTTGTCATCGCCATTGCGTTTGATATCGCAGGCGCGCTTTATCCACTCGAGAAGCGGGTGTTCCGTTTCCTGGCCCTGCCGATCACCCGCGCTGGCTTCCACGATGTGGGTTGGTACAACCTGCTGGCCTGTGCTGTGGTGACCTTCTTCACCGTGGCTGCCGGGTTCTACGAAATGCTGCTGGCTCAGCCACTCCCCGGCGTCACCAGCACGATTGGCTTGCAGAGCATGGAGACGTTGCTGATCCATGGTGTCGGCGGCGTCGTGATTCTGCTCGTGATCGTTGCCATGACCGTGTGGCGGGGATTTCAGCGTTTCGTCTGGCGCAAGGACATGGGCCGCCAGGTCCAGTGGTTGTACCTGCTCGTCGGCTTGGTTCTGTTTCTGGTCATCGGCCTGCACGGCACCCTCGGGGCCGAGTTGGCCGCCGAATTCGGCGTGCACATCACGGCTGACCAACTCCTTGCTGCTGGCGCTGATCTCAAGGAGTTGCTGCCATGACCCCATCTCCAGCCCAAGGTCCCCGCTTCAGTCCCTTGTCCCTGGTCGCGCTGGTCGGCTGGGTCGTGCTGCTGATCGCCATCAGCATCTGGGTGGGACAGCAGTCGTATCACTGGCTGCCGGTTCAGGCCTCGACCGCTGCGCCCTTGGTTGATGGTCTGTTCAGTTTTGAAACCGCGATCGGCACCTTCGTGTTTGCAGGCGTCGTGTCGGTCATGGTCTGGGTGGTGCTGATGCACCGCGCCGAAAAATATGACGAGAGCGACGCCGAGCCCATCGAGGGCAACACTCGCCTTGAGGTGATCTGGACCGCCATTCCGTTTGTGCTGGTCATGGCAATCGCCGTCTATGCCATGCGCGTCAACACCACCCTCGGCATGCTTGGTCCCATGGAGCACATCCATGCCCGCAACGCCACCGAGGAGCTAGGCGGTTACCCCGGTGATCGCCTGCCTGTCGAACAGGTGGAGGTGATTGCCCGCCAATGGTCCTGGGAGTTTCGTTATCCCGGCACCGACGTCTCTTCTACCGAACTGCACCTGGCGGTGAATGAGCCGGTGCGCTTTCGCTTGGTTTCAGAAGACGTGCTGCACGGCTTTTTCATTCCAGCGTTTCGGCTCAAGCAGGACGTGATTCCGGGTCGGGCGATCGATTTCAATCTCACCCCAACCCGCGTGGGTCGCTATCGCTTGCGCGATTCCCAGTTCAGTGGCACCTGGTTTGCGGCCAACCAGGTCGATGTGGTGGTCGAAACCGCCGAAGAACACCACACCTGGCTGCAGGCAGCGGCCCGTCAGCCCCTGCAGGCGGGCATCAGTGACGCCTCGCGCGAGTACGAGCAACGCGGCAAGTCCAGAGCAACCGGTTGGGCCACAGTGCCGCCGGCGCCGCCACCCCAGGTCAACGTGCCCGGATCCAACACCCTCCCTCACGACGCCTGAGCCCCGCTGACGAGTCATGACACTTGCCACCTTCCCGGCCAGCGAGCCCAAGCCGTCCTGGACCCGCTACTTCAGTTTCAACACCGACGCCAAGGTGATTGGTGTTCAGTACATCGTTCTGGCCTTTTTCTTCTTTCTGATCGGCGGCCTGCTGGCCATGATCATTCGCGGTGAGTTAATCACACCAGAGGCCGATCTGGTTGACCGCACGGTTTACAACGGCATCTACACGATGCACGGAACGGTGATGCTGTTTCTGTTCATCTTCCCGGTGCTCAACGGGCTGAACAATCTTTTGATCCCCACCATGATCGGAGCGCCAGACATGGCGTTCCCGCGGCTGAATGCGGTGGCCTTCTGGCTGGTGCCGATCTTTGGCGTGTTGCTGATGAGCAGCTTCTTTGTGCCTGGCGGTCCCGCCTATTCAGGCTGGTGGTCCTATCCGCCGGTCAGTGTGCAGAACCCCTTGGGCCATCTGGTCAGTGGTCAGGGGCTGTGGCTCACGGCAGTGGCGCTCTCCGGTGTCTCGTCCATCATGGGCGCCGTTAATTTTGTCACCACGATCATTCGCATGCGTGCCCCAGGCATGACCTGGTTCCGCATGCCTGTGTTCTGCTGGACCGCTTTAGCAGCACAGAGCCTGCAGTTGATTGGTCTGCCGTCGCTCACCGGTGGCGCCATCATGCTGCTGATGGATCTCGTGGCCGGCACCACCTTTTACGACCCGGCCGGCGGCGGCGACCCTGTTCTCTATCAGCACTTCTTTTGGTTCTATTCCCATCCGGCTGTCTACGTGATCATCCTGCCGGTGTTTGGGATCTTTTCTGAGCTCTTTCCTGTTTACTCGCGTAAGCCGCTATTCGGGTACGTCTATGTGGCCCTGGCTTCCTTCATTATTGTTGGCCTGGGTCTCATCGTCTGGGTGCACCACATGTTTCCCAGTGGTGTGGCGCAGTGGATGCGCAACCTGTTCATGTTTACGACCATGTTGATCGCTGTGCCAACGGGGGTCAAAGTGTTTGCCTGGCTCGGCACCCTTTGGCGCGGCAAGATTCGCCTGACCACCCCGATGCTGTTTTGCCTGGGTGGATTGTTCAACTTCGTGTTTGCTGGCATTACCGGTGTGATGCTGGCGACGGTTCCGATCGACCTGCATGTTTCCAACACCTATTTTGTTGTTGGTCACTTCCATTACGTGATTTATGGCGCCGCGGTGATGGGCATCTTTGCGGCCATCTACCACTGGTTCCCCAAGTTCATTGGTCGTATGCCCTATGAGGGTCTGGGCAAGCTGCATTTTCTGCTCACCTTTGTGGGGGCCAACCTCAACTTTCTGCCGATGCATCCTCTCGGCCTCATGGGCATGCCCAGGCGGGTGTCGAGCTATGACCCTGAATTTGCCTTCTGGAATGTGCTGGCCAGCCTTGGTGCGTTCCTGCTGGGTGTCTCGATCATTCCCTTCTTGCTCAACATGGTCAGCTCATGGGTGCGCGGACCCAAGGCCACCCACAATCCCTGGAACGCCATTGGTCTGGAGTGGTTGTTGCCCTCGCCGCCGGCTGAGGACAACTTCGGCGAACACGTGCCGGTCGTGATCTCCCGTCCCTATGGCTATGGCACCGGCAAGCCATTGGTTGAGCACCAGGTCGAGATCGAGCAGGCGCTCACCCTCGCCGAACAACAGGAGGCAGCACGATGACCACCGCCTATCCGGCCCCAGATGCGCAACATCATCATGAAGAGGGGCATGACAAGCACAATCTCACTGGCTTCATCATTTTTCTCTGTTCAGAGAGTGTCATCTTTCTGGCCTTCTTCAGTGGCTATGCCCTGCTCAAGACCAGTGCACTCGATTGGCTGCCTCCTGGGGTTGAAGGGCTTGAGTGGCACATGCCGCTGGTGAATTCGATTGTGCTCGTTTCCAGTTCAGGCACGATCTATTTGGCCGAGCGGGCCAAGGCCAACGGAAACCTCTGGGGTTTTCGGGCTTTCTGGCTGTTGACCATGGCACTGGGCTCCTATTTCCTCTATGGCCAGTACGTCGAGTGGAGCGGTTTGGAGTTCGGCTTCACGTCAGGCACCTTTGGCGGCACCTTCTATCTGTTGACCGGTTTTCATGGCTTGCATGTCGCCACTGGCGTCAGTTTGATGACGCTGATGTTGGTTAAATCGTTCATCCCTGGCAATTACGACGGTGGTGAACAGGGTGTGCAGGCAACGTCACTGTTCTGGCACTTCGTGGATGTGATCTGGATCATCCTGTTTGTGCTCATTTACGTCTGGCAGCGGAGCTGAATCATGATCATTGACGACCGGCATTACGACGTCATTGTGATCGGCAGTGGTGCTGCCGGATCCACCCTGGCCAGCAGCCTGGCCGAGCGGGGCCATGAGGTGCTGTTGCTCGAGCGCGGCGGCCCCATGCCGCTTGCCGATCAGAACGTGGCTGATGTGGATCTGTTTCGCAAGGATCGCTATCACCCACCTGAGCAATGGTTCGGTACTGATGGAGATCCGTTTTCACCGCAGACCATCTATGCCTTCGGAGGCAACACCAAGATTTGGGGAGCCGTGCTCGAGCGCATGCGCGAGCCAGAGTTCGAGGGGCTGCACCTACAGGAGGGCAAGGCGCCGGCCTGGGGGCTGAACTACGCCGACATGGCTCCCTGGTACGACAAGGCTGAGGCCCTGTACCGCGTACATGGCGAGCAGGGTTCCGATCCCAGTGAGCCTCAGCGCGATCAGCCGTTTGCCCATGCACCAAGGCCAGCCGAGCCGTTTTTGCAGGAACTGCGTCAGGGCCTAGAGCGGCACGGTGTTCGTCCCTATCCTCTGCCGTTGAGCTGGTCGGAGTCTCCCACCGACCCCACCGGCGATGCCGAACTGTTTGGCATTGATTGCGCTCGTGCCTGCAGCAGCTTCAGCCTGCGCGGCGGGGCTACGGTCACCCGCCTGCATGTCAACCCTGCCGGAACTGAAGTCAGGGGCGTGCAGGCTTGCATCGACGGCCAGAACTGGTTGTTCACGGCCCACCAGGTGGTGCTGGCGGCCGGTGCGATCAACACCCCGGCGCTGCTGTTGCGTTCGGCGAGTGATCGCCACCCCCGTGGTCTGGCCAACGGTTCCGATCAGGTCGGTCGCAACCTGATGAAGCTTCAGCTCACCTCAGTTCTGCAACTGGCTGCAGCCGCCAATTCGGGTCGCTATGGCCGCGCCTATGGCATCAACGATTTTCTCTGGGGTGATAGCAACGTCTCCTTCCCCCTGGGTGCCATTCAAAACGGTGGCGGCGTTCTCCAGGATGCATTGTTTGCCGAGTCGCCACCGGTGCTCTCCTTGGTGACTCGGTTGTTGCCCGACTTCGGCTTAGAGCAGTTGGCATCACGCTCGATCACCTGGTGGGCTATGAGCCCGGTGCTGCCCCAGCCCCACAACCGCGTCACTCTGCGGGGAGATCGCATTCAGGTTAATTACCAGCCCAACAACCGCGAGGCCCATGATCGTTTGGTCTATCGCTGGATCGACGTGCTCAAGGCCGTCGAGGCGGACGGCACGATTCAGGTGGTCAAAGCTGCCCCCACGCACCCGCGCGGCGAAGCGCCGTTGTCGGTGATCGGTCACGCTTGCGGCACCTGTCGCATGGGCGACAACCCGGCTACCTCCGTTGTCGACCTACAGGGCCGCAGCCATGAGCTGACAAACCTCACCATTGCCGATGCCAGCATTCTGCCGGCCTGTCCGATGATGGGCTTTGGCCTGACCTTGATCGCCAATGCGCTGCGGATCGCCGAGTCGGTTTCGGCTGCGTTGCGATGACCTCAGATTCAAGCTCCCTGTTTGAGCCGATTTCGCAGGATGGCACTCCGTCCGAGCTGCGTCGTATCGCCGAGCGCGACAGCAGGCATCAGCCCTGGTCTCTGTGGGGCAGTTACCTGCCCGAGCGCCAATGGGGAACAGTCCGCGAGGATTATTCAGCCGATGGCGATGCCTGGACCTCCTTTCCCCATGACCATGCCCGTTCCCGTGCTTATCGCTGGGGGGAAGACGGCCTGCTGGGCATCTGTGATGAACAGTGCCGCCTCTGTTTTTCGTTGGCGTTGTGGAACGGCCACGACCCAATCCTGAAGGAACGCCCATTTGGCCTGGGCAATCCTGAAGGCAATCACGGTGAAGATATCAAGGACTACTATTTTCATCTAGCCAATACACCGACCCACAGCTTTATGCGTGGGCTCTACAAATATCCGCAGTCTGCCTTCCCCTACGCCCAGCTGGTTGAGGAAAATCGACGCCGCAGTCGCGACGAGAGCGAGTATGAATTGGTTGATACGGGTATCTTCGACCAAAACCGTTATTTTGATGTTTTTATCGAGTACGCCAAAGCATCCCCCACAGACCTGCTGATTCAGGTCAGGGTGATGAACCGGGGGGCCGATCCTGCCCCCTTGAGCCTGTTGCCCACGCTGTGGTTGCGCAACACCTGGGGTTGGGGCTATCCCGATGAAGTGGTGACCACCATGGGCCTGCAGGGTGATCGCCTGGTCACCGGCGATATCCCCCATCTGGGTGTCTATTGCCTCGAGTGTGCTGAAGCGGGCGATTGGTTGTTCACGGACAATGAAACCAACCATCAACGCCTCTACGGGCAGCCCAATCCCACGACATATCAGAAGGACGGGTTTCATCGCTATCTGATCGATGGCGAACAGACCGCCGTGAACCCCGCCCGCAGGGGCACCAAGGCCGCAAAGCTAGTGCAGCGGACCCTGGCTCCTGGAGAGGAGTGGGTGCTGCAGCTGAGGCTCAGATCCCATGGCGAGCAGGCACGAAATCCTGTCGCTTTTGGTCCTGCCTTTGAGCAGACGTTTGCGCGTCGGGAGTCGGAGTGGGACCACCTGATGCGCCATATGGTGCCCAGCCTCAATGAGGATGATCGCCTGATTCACAGTTCGGCCATTTCAGGCCTGCTGTGGTGCAAGAAGTATTACGGCTGGAGCGTGTTGCGTTGGCTTGAAGGTGATCCAACCCAGCCCAAGCCACCCCAGAATCGCTGGCACACGGAAACGGCTCATTGGAGCCGTCTTCACGCCCATGACGTGATTTCGATGCCGGATGCATGGGAGTATCCCTATTTCTGTCAGTGGGATCTGATGTTCCATGCGGTCGCTTTTGCGATCATCGATCCTGAAACGGCAAAGCAACAGTGCATGATGCTGCGCACGCCGCATTACACAGCACCCAATGCCCAGACGCCGGCGTACGAATGGGCCTTGTCAGACCCCAATCCACCGATTGGTGCCTGGGCTGCGATGCGGGTCTTTCAGATCGAGCGCAAGCAATATGGACGTGCAGATCTTCCCTTCCTGCGTTCCATCTTGCGCAAGCTCCTGCTCGAGTACGGCTGGTGGGCCAACCGCAATGATCGCTCCGGTGACAATATGTTTGAAGGGGGCTTTTTGGGCCTCGATAACATTGCCATTTTTGACCGTCGTTTCCCGCTGACTGATGGCAGTCGCATCGAGCAGTGTGATGGCACGGCATGGATGGCCTCCCTGAGCCTCAATTTGCTCACCATGGCGGTTGAACTCAGTAGTGAGGAGCCGGAGTACAGCGATCTCTGCCAACGTTTTGTCTATGACTTCGTGCAGCTGGCCATCACTCTCAACAACCCGGGCCAGCGGGGTTATCTGAACTGGGACGAACAAGATGGTTTTTACTATGACGTGATCAAGCGACCAGACGGCAGCAGCGATTATTTGCGTACCCGTTCGTTGACCGGGCTGATCCCGCTACTGGCTGTGGCCAGCTTTGATGTCGAAACGGTCGCCCGTTTGCCGGCGCTTGATGTGCTCAAGAGCATGTCGTGGTTTGTGCATGAGCGCACCACACCCACCTGGCTTGCCGCCAATTTGGGTCAGTGGCGTGATGATCGCATTCTGTTCACGCTGGTGCCTGAAGACCGTTTGCGTCGAATTTGCGAATATTTGTTCGACGAAGAGGAGTTTCTCTCGCCCTATGGAATTCGCGCCTTGTCCAAGGTCTATGGCGAGCATCCCTATCAATTCACCGAAGGAAGTGATCATGAGCAGCTGGCCTACAGCCCTGGAGATAGTCCGATCGCGATGTTCGGTGGTAATTCGAACTGGCGCGGCCCAGTCTGGATGCCGGCCAACTTCCTGTTGATCGAGTCACTACAGAAATTTGCCCATTACTACGGAGACAGTTTTAAGGTCGAATTTCCAACCCGCTCAGGCCGTTGGCTCAATCTATGGGATGTCTCACTCCAGCTCGAGCAGCGTCTGGCCAATCTGTTCCGGCGTGATTCATCAGGACGACGTCCTTTTAATGGTGATGTGCAGCTGTTTCAAAATGATCCCCACTGGCGCGATCTGATTCTGTTCAACGAATATTTTCATGGCGATGATGGTCGAGGCATCGGTGCCTCGCACCAAACTGGGTGGACGGCCATGGTGGCCAAGATGATCAATCAGCTCAGTCGCTATCCAACGGGATAGCTCGCTTAGTCCCCTCTGTTTTCGCCTCTCATGCAGGACCTCAGCGGCCCGTCCTGGACCTCATCGCCCCTGCCCCATCTTCAGCAGCTGCAGGTTGATGACGGCGCTCATTTTGATGTGGTGATCATTGGTAGTGGTGCAGGTGGCGGCACCTTGGCGAGAGTTCTAGCGCCCACAGGTCTCAACATCCTCGTGATCGAACGCGGCGACTGGTTGCCCCAGGAGCCTCAGAACTGGGATGCCGAGGAAGTGTTCCAGAAGGGTCGCTATCTATCAAAGGATGTCTGGACCGACAAGCACGGTAAACCGTTCCAGCCGGGCAGTCATTACTTTGTCGGTGGTGCCACCAAGATGTATGGCGCCCATCACTTTCGCCTGCGGGCGCGTGACTTTGAGGAGATGGTCCACGTCGATGGCATCTCCCCGGCCTGGCCGCTGCGATACAGCGACTTCGAGCCCTGGTATCAGCTGGCCGAGGAGATGTATCACGTGCACGGCCTACGGGGTGAGGATCCCACCGAGCCACCGGCGACGGCTCCCTACCCCCATGCACCGATTTCCCATGAACCCCGCATCGCCCAACTGGCCGACGATCTGCGTTCAGTCGGACTGCACCCGTTTCATGCACCCAGCGGTGTCATGTTGGATGAGGCGAACAAGCCGTTCAGCCGTTGCCTGCGCTGCAACAATTGCGATGGCTTTCCCTGCCTGGTGCATGCCAAAAGTGATGCCGAGGTGATCGGTGTGCGCCCGGCGTTGGGCTGCACCAATGTGTCGCTGCTCACCCGTGCTGAGGTGCGACGTCTGGAGACCGATCCGACGGGCCGCAGCGTCACGGGTGTTCAGATCAAGCGCGATGGCCAGCCGCTGCGGGTCAGCGGCGACGTCGTTGTGGTCAGTTGCGGTGCGGCGAACAGCGCACGTCTGTTGTTGATGTCGGCCAATGACAAACATCCCCGTGGTCTGGCCAATGGCAGTGATCAGGTTGGGCGCAACTACATGTTCCACAACAGCAAGGGAGCCGTTGCGCTGTCCCATGAGCCCAATCCCACCATTTTCCAGAAGACGATTTCGGTCAATGACTGGTATTTCGGTGATGCCGACTTTGATTATCCGATGGGCAATATTCAGATGACGGGTAAAACCCGCGGTGCCATCATGAAGGGTTATGCACCCACCGAAACCTTCCTGATGCCGAACTGGTCGATGGACAAGATCGCAGAGCATGCCCTGGACTTCTGGGTTTCAACCGAGGATCTGCCCAGTCCCGACAACCGTGTCACGATCACGGCCGACGGTGCCATCAATCTCAATTACACCGTCAACAATCAGGCAGCGGCATCGCAGCTGTGGAGTCGCTTGCAGACCGTGCTGGATCGTCTCTATCTCAAGAAGCATCTGGTGGAGCGCCAGGTTTATGTCAAGAATCCGATGGGCATTGCTGCTGTAGGTCACCAGGCCGGCACCTGCCGCTTCGGGACTGATCCAGCCACCTCTGTGCTCGACATCCACTGCAAGGCCCATGAGCTCGACAACCTTTATGTGGTCGATACGAGTTTCTTCCCCAGCATTGGTGCTGTGAACCCGTCGTTGACAGCCATCGCCAATGCCATCAGGGTGGGCCATCACCTCAGGGATCGTCTCAAACGCTGATGGAAACAGAGCGGTTGCCGCCACCGGTGCACCCTTCCCTCGCCCGGGTTTCCTCAGTCTGGCCCCGCGACCCTGAGCACCAGGTGCTCAGGACTCAGCAGTTGATGGCCGGTCTCACACTGGCCTGGTTTGCACTCTGGCCCACACCGACCGAGGTCGTGGGTCAGGGTGTCTTCATTGTTCCTTTGGGGGCCAGCGTCGTTGATTCACGCGCCGAAGGTCAGATCGCCGACATTCCGGTCACTGTTGGGCAGACGGTTCGCCAAGGGCAGCCGCTGCTGAAGCTTTATCTACCCGTCCTCGAGCAGGATCTGCATCGGCAGCAGCGGGATTTGGTCGAACTGGTGCGCATCAACCGCGACCTTGACCAGCGTGACCGCGTCCGTCTGGAGGCAGCCCGTCGGGTCAGGGACACGGCTCTGCTTCAACTCAACAGTGAAGCCCGACAGCTCGAGGCGTTGTCTCAGACCTATCGCCAGAAGGTCGCCGATCTTCGCCTGTTGTCGCGCCGTGAGGTTGTCGCTCCTCTGGCGCGTGAAGTGGTGGATACCGAGGATCGATCCACCCAGCTGGCTGTGCAGCTCGAGACGTTGCGCATCCGTGAGCGGCAGGCGGTGGATGCCTTTGAAAAGGTCAAACTGGAGGTGGTGACCGAGGCGCAACGCCGCCGTTATCGGATTGACGACGCGCGGCGCAGCATCGCCGTGACCCGTGCGCGTCTGGCCTACGACGGCGTCCTGCGGGCTGAACGCGACGGCAGAGTGCTCGACCTACAGGTTGTTCGCGGACAGACGGTCAAGCCCGGTCAGCGATTGGGAACGCTGGGCGGTCGTCATGACAGGCCGATGCAGGCTGTGGCCTACTTCGGCCCCGCCGACGCCAGGCGGCTGGCGCCAGGTCTGGCCGTCGAACTGGTTCCCCATTGGGGCGAACGAGGTCGATTCGGCGGAGTCCAGGCGCGGGTGGAGCAGGTGAGCCTGCTACCGGCGACCCGTGAAGATGTCGACACCACACTGGGCAACCCGCAGCTGGCCGAGGCGTTGGTGCGCCAAGGTCCGGTGATGCGGACGCTGCTGAGCCTGCGTCCAGCTGCATCGGACGATGGTCTGCGCTGGACTCTCTCGCGCGGAAGCTCAGTGTTCCCGATCCGCCAGGGATTGACGCTCGATGCTCACGCCTACGTCGAATGGCGTCCTCCGATCACCTATGTGCTCCCCGCCCTGCGTGATCTCACCGGTACCTATCGCACGCTGTGGCAACTGCGCCAGGACACGCCGGTTCGCCGGCAGCAAGGTGCCCTGCCATGAATGACACCTGGCGCCGTGAGTTGCCCTGGCTGATTGCGCAGCTGGCCCTGCTGGTTGTGCTGCTGCACAGCAACGCCCCTGAGTTGTGGTTCTGGTTTGCCGTGCTCGTTCTGCTGCAGCTCTGGCGTCACATCGCCTGGCGCTCACGAGTGCGAGGTCCCCTCGAGGACCAGCGGGAGCCGGGGGACTGAAGCCGGCGGCGGCTGCTGGGGCACCGGAAGCAGCTGGCGCAGCAGCTGCGCATAGCTCACATTGGCCAGGGTGATTGCTTCGGCGACCCCTTCCATGGAACTGGTGAGCAGTGCAACGGTGCTGCTCACGTCGGTGTAATTGGCGAGTCCCAGTTGGTAACGGGCTCGCACATCACGAAACGCCTCGCGGGCTGCCTTGAATGCGGCTCTCGCCGCGACGATCTGCTGCAGGGCAGCGCGATGGTCATAGAACGACTCCTCCAGCTGTTGTCTGACACTGTTGCGGCTGCGTGCCATCTCCTGTTCGGTGCGTTGCGCCGCTGCCCGACTGGCCGCTGCCAGTGATTGGCTGGTGGCGCCGTCAAACAGGCGCCATTGCAGGCGCACCCCGGCGGCCCAGTCGCTGCTTTGGCTCGCCAGCTGGGGGATATGGGCACTGCCGCAGCAGCCCTGCAGATCGATGATCGGTTGGGTGTTGAGCTGCTGGCCCGCACCTGCAGCTGCGTACAGATGCAGCTTGGGCAGTAACTCGGCAGCGTGCCGGTCGGCCTGGCTGTTCAGGGCGCGGCGAGCGGCATCAAGAGCCAGCAGCTGGGGATTGGCATCAAAGCCGCGAAGCAGGGTCTGCTGCAGATCGAGGGGCCAGGGAGGCTGCAGCCGCACGGCTTCGGTCGCGGTCAGGGTGACGTTGTAAGGGGCATTGATCAGGTTGCTCAGTTGGCGTTGTCGACTCAGAACCTGAGCCGTGGCCTGTTCCAGTTTCATGCGGCCCTGCTGGACCTGTGCTTCGGCGCGCAGTTGGTCGACCCGCGGCACAAGGCCGCTGCTGTAGAGAGCCTGGACCTCATCACGCACCACCACATCACTGGCGAGCTGAACCTGCCGCACACGCCGCAACTGTTGGCCGAGTTGCAAGTGGTAATAGGCAAGGCTGACATCGAGTTGCAGTTGACGTAGTCGATTGCCGTAGCGGGCCTGAGCCGCTTCGAGCTCCTGTTTGGTCTCGGCCAGTTCGGCATTGCGTGCAAAGCTGACGAGCTCCCAGTCGAGCCGCAGGGAAGCCTGACCCCCACCAAGGTTCGTCAGGATGTGGTTGCTGCCATTGGGCCGCACCAAAAAGGGTGAGCCGAGCGGATAGATACCGACGTTGTCGACCCGTACCGTGTCGTTGAGATTGCTCTGGCTGAAGCCGCCGGACAGGTCAAAAGCAAGCCGTGGCCACAGACGACCGCTCACCGCCGCCGATTGGGCCCGGCGTTCGCGCACAGCGGCGACTGTCTCTGACAGGTCTGGGTCATTGCGAACGGCCAGGGCCACGGCTTGTTCGAGGCTGAGCTCCACCTCCTGCGCGACGCTCACCTGGCCTGTTGTGGTGGGCCAGCTCTGGGGCGGTGGAGCAGTCAGTTGATCCGGGCTGATCGTCGTGTCAGCGGGGGTATCGCGACCAGTGGCGGCTGGTAGCCGCGGCTCGGGCAACGCATTGTGCAGTCGCAACAGGTCGCGATCGAGCAGCTGCAGGCTGCGCACCAGCGCCGCCGAAGGTTTGGGCATGGATGGATCAGCCCATGCCCGATTCCAGCCCCCCAGTGACCAGGGCAGCAGGCTGAGCAGGGCAAGCAGTCCAGAGAGGCGAGCCCATGGCATCGGGTGGTGAACCGATCGCGTCTTCATCGGCTCTGTTTGGACGCTGTGTTGCTGCGCTCAGCGATCACCACACTGGTGCGGGCCAGACAGCCGATTGAGAAACAGATCGCTGCACTGCCCAGCAGACCCCAATGCCAGCGCATGTGTTGATCCCTGATCCGGGTGAAGCTCAGCATCAGCACCGCTGAGGCGATCCACGGCAACACGATCAACAGAGCCAGATTGCGCGGACGTGCCATGGCAATCGATCAGCGTCTCATGTGCTGGCGCAGGCGGGCCAGTTCCCAGCTGACCTTGCAGACGCAACCGATCGAGAAGCAGATGGCGGCGCTGCCGATCAGGCTCCAGCCATGGCCATGCAGACTGAAATCTTCATCCACCAACAGCCGCAGCGCCAGCAGCAGAACAATCACCGCAGCACTCCAGGGTCCATAGACCCAGGTCACGACACTGGTGTGCACGCTGCTGATGCCATCGATCGCTGCCATTGTGGAGCCATTCGATCGCTGACACCACGTTCCTGGTGGGAACGTTGACGCCGTGGAACCACTTGCTCTCGGGCCTGACTGGCGGGACCCACTGCCGTTGATCAGCCTCGATGAGGCGCTCGAGCGCACCCTGCTGGACAGCGGGCTCACTCGCGAGTCATTGCTGCAACGGCTGATCGACGATGTGGGGCGCCCATGGCTGCATCCGTTGCTGTGGGTGTTGCCTCGACGCTGGCGCTTGTCGCCGGCTTCACTGCCGCCGCGCTTGCAGGGCCTCAGTGCCCTGGTGCAGCAGGGATTGATGACGCCGATGTTTCTGGCCGCTTTGGTCGATGATCTGGCGCATCTCTGGCCGCCCTCCGCTGACACGTCTGCCAACGCGCTTGAGCTGTGGCGCTCTGAATGTGTGACCTGGCAGGGGACCCCACTGGGCTTGCCCAGCACCATCGCTGCGCTGCTTAGTCCGGAGTTGTGCCCATCGGATGTGCTGTCCGATGCTTCACAAGCGGTGCCCGCCTTTGGCCAGCGCTTTCAGAATCTGGCTGCGGGCTTGTGCTGGCACAACGTCGGCCTCGACTTCAGTCAGAGCGTTGAGCAGCGCTGCCGCAATGCGGTGATGGCCCAACTGCTCAACCGCCTGGCGGCCAATGCGATCACAGCACAGCCGTTTCTGGTTGAGGGATGCACGACAGGCGGCACGCTGTTGGCGTTGCTGCAGCGCACCGGTTGGCAGGTGCAGGCCCGTTTGCGCAGCAGCGTGGCCAGCTTCGGTTTCGGCGCGGCGTTGGTGCAAGGTGGCCAGCGAGTGCGCCAGATTCCCCTGGCCCTGCCGATGCGCACCGGCTTGCTCGATGCCAGCGGCGAGGAGGCGACCACGCTGCTGCCGCATACGGCCTTAGAGCTGGAGATCAGCAATGGGCAAGCCACATTCCGGCTCCAGTGGTTTCAAGGAACCAACGGGCTGTGCGGCTGGGACGCGCTCAACGATCTGCATCGTCCCTGGCAGAACGATCGCCACAACGGCACGGTTCGCTACCTGGGTGAGCCGTTCACCCCGGCTGTGTTGCAGCGGCTGTTTCCCGCGACAGAGCTGATCAGCCTGATCCACAACCAGGAAGCCTGTGCCCGACATCTGCGTGTCGGTGGGTACGGCACGCTGGGGTTTTGCATCGACAGCATCGCCTTGCTGCAGCTGATGCTGCAGGGTCGTTGTGATCTATTCCCGCTGGTGCTGACGGGTTTGTGGCGTGAACGGCTTGAACAGCGTGCCAGCAAGCTTTCAGCTGGCGTTGATGCACAGGCGTTGGCTGATTACCGTCAAGCCTTGCGTGATTGTCCACTGGATCTGTCTCACCATGGAGCCAGCACAAGCGATGCCTGGAGACGTCTACGGGCTTCGTTGCCCTTGGTCAGTCCGTTTGCCCTGATTCAGCAGCTGCAGGCATCTGCAGCGCTGTGACAATGGCCTTGATCACCGCAGGGCGAAAGCGGTTGGCGAACGGGCCATTGTTGCCGTTGTGGTTCATGTTGTCGATCAGGGTGCGTCTGACCTGACCTCTGCGTACAGCCTTGTTCCAGTTGGAGAGGGGCAGCAGTGGTGAACGTCCCGGGTAGGCGATTCTGCCGAAGGCGGCAACGGGATCGCGGTTGCCCACCACCATGGTGATGTCGCTGACGTCGTCGAGGAGCTGGTTGCCGCTGAACACACCGCAGAACGTGATGATGCGTACTGGGCAGTGACAGAGTCGGCGCAGGTCATCGGCGATCCCCATCGCCATTTCGCCGCCGCCGCTGTATCCCAGCAGGACCAGCTCTTGCGGGCCAGCCGCACTGCGTTGACCTGGTCTGAAACCGGCTTCGGCGAGCCTGAGGCAGACCTTCAGCGACAGTTCGTAGTTGACGATCGGTCCATAGCGGCGGTCCGAGGAGATTCCCACCTTGATGACGTTGTTGGCCTGCACCAGGAAGCTGCAGACAAAACTCACCAGCGCGGTGGGATGTGATTCCTGCAGAGCAAACAGACGCTGCCAGAACCATTGGCTGCCGCTGTCCTCTGCCAGGCTGGTTGGCAGCACCGTGTAGGCCTCCAGACCCCGCAGCAGCTGCGCATCGGGTGGAAGTCTGTGCTCCAGCTCATCGAGAAAGCTGCTCACCCGCGGCGGATGGTCGCGTTCGCTCTGATGGATGCCATCGAGATAAATCACGGTGCTGCGCTTGTCGCTGTCTGTGCAATCAGCCGGGAACAGTTCGGCCACCTGCGGTAGACCTTCAAGCCAGCCGCTCCAGAAGGCGAATTGACTGGTTGTTGAAACGATGCCGCTGATTGGAATCAGAAGCAGCAACAACGCGGCGATGACCTTCAATAAGATCGCTAAATCATCTGGTGAGAGAGCAGCCAGTAGGGCACGTCCCTGGTGGAACACAACCAGGCATGTGCCAATTCCCGTGGCCAGCAGCAGCCACAGCAGCACTCGGCTCAGCTGCTTCAGCCAGAGCAGTTGAACACGGGCGGCAGATGGTGTGGTGCTCATCGCTCCACAAAGGGCTCCAGTTCGCTGGCGAGACGTCGGTAGCCGGCCTGCCATCCCTGGTGGAACAGGGCCATGACCAGCAGCAACGCCACGGTGTAACCCGGTGCGGCCAATAGAAGGGCCTGGCCATAGTCGAGACCAAAATGGGCATGCAACAGCGTGACCACGTTGAGGTGGATCAGAAACCAAATCGTCAGCGCGATCAGATCGCTGATGTAAGGCGCAGCCACCAGCACATAGAACAACCCAGGAATCAGGGCGGGCCCCATCCGATCAATCAGGGCACTGGGCGTGACCTGGGCATGGGCAAAGGTCACCAACATCACCATGTTGATCAGGTTCCCCAGCAGCAGCGCGACCGAAAGCACCAGGCCATCCAGCAGCAGCTGGATGGCGATCTGCCGCGGCGTGAGTCGGTTGGCCACCAGCGCGAAGAGGTGGGAGAGTGCCATCGACAATCCCACCAGGACGACCACGCCAAGACCGATATCCGCTCGCATCAACCAGTTGCCGAGTCTGGTGAGGGCTGTCTCGATCATTCAGCTATGGCGCGCTGCAGCCTGGGCCGATTGATGATCCAGATCACCACGATCGAGAGCACCGCGCAGTAGAAGCACCAGACCGAGTTGAAGGTCTTGCTGTAGGTGAACCAGGTCAGGAAGATTGAGATGAAGATCAGAATGCCGAACAAACGCACGGCCTTGTCGCGCAGCGCTACCAGCGGCAGCACGATGAAACCCCAGTAGATCAACTCTCCAACAGGTTCGGTGTTGACGAAGTTGTGCACGATGCTGTGCAGGTTGCTGATGTCGTAGAGCAGTCGTCCAGTGCTGTGCACTGCGGGTTGCACGGCTGGTGGGTTGACAAGGACGGGCAGGTAGAAGCCAATGCCCAGCACTGTGGCCACGATCGCGGCCCACTTGAAGCTGTGGAGCTTGGCTGTGCTTTCGGTGCTGCGCGCGATGGACCAGGCACTCCAGGGAATCCAGATCATCCAGAAGCAGTAGGCAAAGAAGAGAAAGCCCAGCGATGCGAGCTTGGTTAAGGGCTCAATACCGCCATTGTCAATGCCGGTCCAGACCAGCCCTTCACTGAATTGCTGGACCCCGAAGAAGAATGGTGTCAGGGCCAGGGGCACATAGTTCTTCTGATCCGTGCGCCTGGCGAGGTGGGAGGCATAGAGGCCCAGGGGCATCAGAATGGCTGATGCTGTGAAGCTGGCTGAAGCAGAGAAGCACATTCCAGTTCAAGCCTAGAGAATGATCCAAGAATGGGGTGTGTGTTGGCTTCTGGCAATTGGGCTTTCACGATTGTTCAGATGGCACTTCAGCGTTTCAGGTCTTGTTTGCGTGCCTCCAGGGGCTTGAGGGCGCTCTCGGGCCAGAGTGCTGAATAGCGGTAAAGCCCGTAAATCGCTGTGTTGTATTGGCGAATTGCATTCACATCGCGGTCTGCCGCTGATTTGTACAGCGCAAACGTTTGAACTAGTGTGGTGACATCGCTGTCTGATTTGACGTTGAAAGCAGCATTTTTGACCGTTGTTTTTGCCAAATTGAAATCATTGCCAGTGTTTTTTAGCGCCAGTTGCGCAGTTTTGTAGCTCGCATAGCCATCCATGATTTGTCTGGACACGGCAAGTTGTTCACTGGCTGCACTGCTTTGCTGGCTGGCAGCCTGTGCTTTGAGTGCTCTTGCATCAGCAGCACGGATGCCACCATCAAAAAGATTCCAGCGGAAGTTGATGCCAAAAGATGCTGTCCAGTTTTGATTGTTCGTGGTTTGGCTCTGATCATTGATGAGCGCACTCATGCCATAGAGGCCGAACACCGGTAGGTAGCCATTGATGGTTCGCGTTGCTGACCAGCGATCGCGTTCTGCTAGAGCCAACTTTTGTTTGATTTCTTCGCGCATGCTCAGCGCCTGTTGCAGGCTGTTGTTCAGGCCCATGCTCCAGGATCCCTCTTGCGTGAGGGGTGTTGTAGCGATCACCAATCGGCCTGGTGTCTCCGCAACAAGTTGGGTCAGGATGTTTGAACTCAGCAGCAGCTGCTGATAACGGTCGATCAGATTGGTTAGTTGCAACCTCTCGTCGGTCTTCAGCTGATCCAGTGATGCCTGAGACAGCTGTTTCAGCTGTTGCATGCGCTCCACTTTGATGAGAGCCTGGCGTGTCAGCGAGAACAACCACTGATACCGACGGATCAGTTCGACTTCGGCCTGAACATTGCAGTAGGCCGTCTGAAGATTCAGTACCAGTGAGCGTGCGGCAATGTCAAACAGAAAGCGTTGGGCAAGCACACTTTGTAGCGCTTGGTTGATTGATGGTTGTCGGGTCGGATCGAAAAATGACCAGTTCAGGACGGCTCCAGGTCCAGCATTGGTGGTCTGATTCCATGCGTCAGTTGTCGACGTGTTGAGGTTGCTTGTTTGTTTGAGATTCTGTTGCCAAAGCAATGGCTCATTGCTTTTTAGGCTGCCGTTCGCGCCATTAATTTGTAAACTCGGGTACCAACTGCGCCTGATCGCGATCAGATTCCATTCGCTGCCCTCAAGATTGTAATAAGCAGTTGCCAGGTCTGGATTATTGAAAAGCCCTTGTTCGAGAGCTTGCAGGGACGTCAAATTACTGGATCGTTTGGCCAGTTCTTTGATTAATTGATTGACTTCATTGGTCAGCTCCTGGGTTGCAGG
>CAYFMB010000008.1:0-20153 GCA_964344095.1 uncultured Klebsiella sp. | reverse complement strand
TCCAGACAACCCGCAACCGATTGGGGGCGATCCACTGGTTCTGCTCGCGGATCAGACGCTGCTCGCCATCAACCACGAACAGCCGGTCGAAGCGCTCGCGCGCCTTGGCGAGCTTGGCGTCCTCAATACCGAGCACAGCGCTGAGCTCGCCCTGGCGGTCCATGCGTTCTTGATAGGCCGTGGCCAGGCGCACCAGGCTGACGCTCACCACACCCACGAGCGACACCTTGACCACCAAGCCAATCAGGCTGCAAAGCAGCTCCTGGCGCTCGCTCGAGACCGAGACCAGCCTGCCGTCGGCGCTGAACACCGCCTGGCGGCTGATGGTGCTCACAGCGGGCGCAGGGGCGGGCCGGCGCTCGGGGCGGTGGCGCGGGCGACGGGGTGCGGCAGTGGTCAAGGTCGGTGCTGGGGGTCGGGCCAAAACAAAAGCCCGATTGGACAGCTTGTAGCGGTCCAATCGGGCCTTGCCAAGAGCAACTCCAGAGAGCTTCAGGCTTTGTAGAGGCTGAAGCAGAGGCGCACAGCCAGAACACCAGCGTGGGCAGCCACCACAAGGGCGATCAGAATTTCGGCCTGATTCAGAGAGGTGACCATGTTGAGCCCGGAAACAGCAACGTCGCTGACCATTGTTGATGCAGCGGCCGCTACGGTCGAGCCTCTGTTGCTGTGCTGTTACAGCTCTTGATGGCCCCTGCCGCCGCGACGACGCCGATCACGATCGAGGCCGCGCAGATCCAGCGCTTGGATCTCACACCCCTGGACTCCTGGGCCGCGCTCACGGCCGCCGAGTTGCTGCAACGCGGTGCCTGCCTCGAACTGACCTTTGACTGGCCACGCAGCGCCGACGATCCACGCGAGCTCTCCGAGATCGCCGAGCTGCGGCTGTGGTGCCTACGCGCCGACGCCGCCTACCCCTGGATGCCGCTGGTGCTCGAGCGCAGCAGCGGTCAGCTCGGCCGCCATGCGGCCATGGTGCTGCCCCACAGCTTCAGCCGCAGCGAAGGCCTGCGCTTTGCCCCCGAGGCGCTGGAGTTGTGGATCACCCACCGCCTGTTTGGCCTCGATCAGTGGGCCCGTTACCACGGGCTGAACTGCCGTCAGAACTTGGGGCAAATGGCAGCCGTACTGGGCTACGAGCTCGACCCCAGGTTCTGGAACGCCCTGGGCTGAGCTCAGCTCGCCGCGCTCAACGCCAGGGCCAAGGCTCGCCTGCCACTGTCAACGGCCAGTAGTGCGGTCAGCGCACGCAGCATCCAGACCAGCGCATTCTCGGGGACGCGGTTGAGCCGGGCCGCAGCCCAGCGGGCCGCCAGGGCCGCAGCGCCGCCCAGCAGCAACGCCACCGGCAGCAGCCCGCGGCCGTCGATCACAAACACCGGGGCCGCCACCGCGGCCGACACCAGCACCGCCAACGTGCTGAGTCGAATCGCCAGCCGCACCGTCAGCCTCAGCCCACTGACCATGAGCGGCACCATGACCAATCCGCCGCCAAGGCCAAGCAAGCCGGTGGCCATGCCAGCCACCATGCCCACCCCCAGCAACGGCCAGGGTTGGCTTGAAACCGGGACCGTGCGCGGCTCGCTGGCGGCCTCCTGGGCAGCAGGGGCCCGCAGCATCAGGGTCAGCAAGCCATACATGAGGGCCTGGAGACCCAGCAACACCACCCCAGAAGCCAGGCCGCCCAGGTGGCCAAACACCAGGCCCGACACCCCCGCTCCCATGGCGATCGCCAGGCTCTGGCGCTGCGGCAGGTTGCCACTGCGCCAATGGCTCCAGGTGCCGCCCAGGGTGGTGGGCACGATCGCCAGGCTGCTGGTGGCGAGGGCCTGATGCGGACTCAAGCCCAGCAACAGCAACAACGGCGAAAAGATCAGGCCGCCACCAATGCCGAGCAGCCCCGACAACACACCCGCGAGGGCACCGAGGGGCAGCAGGGGCAGCAGACTCCACAGCGTCGACTCCATGCCCGGGCTCTGGCGATGACCATGGAGATCAACCTTCCCACAGCGGATCTGCTCCAAACGACGCACCTGAGCGGCAGCTGGCACATGGCCCTCGATGCGGTGCTGCTGCAACAGCGCCAACCGCTGTTGCGCTTCTACACCTGGAGCCGCCCTACCCTGTCGCTGGGGTTTCATCAGCGCGAGCTCAGACCCGCCTGGCGCGACTGGCAGCGCCAGGGCCACGGCGAGCTGGTGTGGCGACCCAGTGGTGGTGGCGCCGTGCTGCACGGCGGCGACCTCTGCTACGCGCTGATCTGGCCCGATCCCCCATGCACGCGCCAACAGGCTTACGCGGTGGTGTGCCAGTGGTTGCAGCGGGCCTTTGCCCAACTGGGTGAACCGCTGCGATTTGGTCAACAACCGGCAACCGGCCACCCCGACTGCTTTGCCCGCAGCACACCCGCCGATCTGGTCAACGCCCAGGGGATCAAACGCATCGGCAGCGCCCAACGCTGGCAGCGGGGGTGCCTGCTGCAGCACGGCAGCATTCAACTCAGCCCCGATACCGATGCCTGGCCAACCCTGCTCGATGGTCTGGCGCCGGCGCTGCCGGCGCTGCCGCTGCGGGGCGACGCCCTGGTGGATCACCTGGTCGCCGGGGCGCGCCAGTGGTTGGTGCTGCCCGCTGTGGCCAAGCCCCTCGGAGCCGAGCTGTTGAGCCGGGCCGCTGCCGAGTTGGAGCGCTACTGCACCTCACCACTGGCCACCATGGCGCGCACCACCTGAGGCAGGGCCAGGCCAAGGGGGTACCCCTGCTGGCGCCGCGCCGCTGCCAGCAAGGGCTGGGGCAGGCGCAGGCCAAGTCGCTGCAACACCGCCAGCCCCAGCTCACTGCGCTCGAGGGTGCCGCTGGGTAGACCCGCTGCACTGAGCACCAGCAGGCGCTGAGCACCGCTGTCTTCAAACTGCTGCACCGCCCGCCACAGCGGTTCGCCATCGCGGATGGTGGCCAGGGTCGACAGAGGCTTGACATGGTCTCCCACCCGTTCGCGATCCCAGCTCTGCACAGGCAGCTGCTGCAGGGGCGTGTCATCGATCAGCCCCTGCCAGCGGCCGCGATCCGTGACCAACAGCCAATCGGGTTGGCTGCCGTCGTCTTTGGTCTCCAGGCGAAGCTCGCTCAGCTGCCGCAAGCTCGTGCGGGCTTCGAGTACGCGAAAGCGGCGGCTGGCGGCATCGCGCACCAGCAGCTCCTTGAGCAGTTGTTGCAGCAGCAGCAACTGGCGTTGGTTGCGGGCCGCCCCCAGACCGAACCAACCCAGCAGGATCAACCAGGCGCCGCCGACACCACTGCCGCGCAGCAGCAACACGGTGCCCAGGCCAATCGCGAGGTAAGCCAGAAAGCGACCGCTGGCGTTGGCCACCTCGACCCCGCGACGCTGAGAGCCGGTGACCTGCCAGACCAGCGCCTTGACGATCAGGCCGCCATCAAGGGGCAGGCCCGGCAACAGGTTGAACAGGCCCAGCACGAGATTGAGCCCGCCCAGTTCATCGACCATGGCCCCCAGCACCGGCGACAGGCGGGCGGCACTGGTGCGCAAACTCAACAGCAGAACCGCCAGCAGCAGGCTGACCGCCGGCCCCGCCGCTGCCACCAGCAGGGCGCCGCGGGCGGTGCTGCTTTCGCGCTCCACACTGGCCACACCGCCCAGCAGAAACAGGGTGATGCTGCGGACCTTGACCCCCTGGGCCAGGGCCACCAGCGAATGGCCCAGCTCGTGCAGGAGCACCGAGGCAAACAACAGCACCGCCGTCGCCAGGGCCAGGGCCCAGCGCAGCGGCTCGGCCGGCGCCGGAGTGAGCGCCTCGCTGTAATGCTGCTGAAACGCCAAGGTGGCCAGCAGCACAATCACAAACCAACTGGGATGGATGCGCAGGGGGATCCCGCGAATCGATAACAGTTGCCAGCCTTCTCCCACAGCCTCGGATGCAGCGGTTCAGTGGGCCCAGAGGCCTTCCGGCTTCGATCCTAGAAAGGTTGGAACCGTCCAGGCACCCGTGGCTCTGCCTCTGCTGAAGATCTGTGGTCTGAAGCAACCGCAACAGGCGGGCGCCATCGCCGCCCTGGGTGTCGATGCCGTTGGTGTGATCGCCGTTCCCGGTTCGCCCCGTTTCGTCGAACCGCAGCAGCGCCAGGCGATCTATGCCGCCGCCCACGCTGCCAACCCCAGCTGCCTGGGGGTGCTCGTGGTGGCCGATCCCGCAGATGCTGATCTGGCAACCCTGGCCCCTGGGCAGGGCCATCAGGTGGTGCAGCTGCATGGCAGCGAAACGCCCGAGCGCTGCCGGCAGCTGCGACAGCAGCTTGGCGAGTTGCAGCTTTGGAAGGCGCTGCGCATCCGCACGGCCCAAGATCTGGATCGGGTGACCGCCTATGCAGACAGCGTCGATGCGCTGCTGCTCGATGCCTGGGTCGATGGGCAGCTGGGCGGCACCGGCAAGCGGCTACCGCTGGCGTGGCTGCGCGCGTTCAACCCCGCACTGCCCTGGTGGCTAGCAGGAGGCATCGATGCCGGCAGCGCTGCCGCAGCGTTGGAGCAGCTGCGTCCCGCAGGCCTTGATGCCTCCAGCGCTGTCGAGCACAGTCCTGGCGACAAGGACCTGCGCCGGGTCGAAGCGCTGCTGGCCGTGGTGCGGCCGGCGCGGCAGGATCAGGGCCAACGCCCACAACCGGCCGCCCCGTGACACGACCCACCGCTGCCCTTCGCCACGCCGCTCTGGTGCTGGCCGCCAGCTTTGGCGCTGGCCTGGGGGCCATGCCGTTGAGCCGGGCCCAGACCATGCTCGACGGCTGCCAGCTGGTCCAGGGCAGCCTGCAGTGCGTGCCGGGTGTGACGGCTGATCCGCAGCAGCAGATCCGTGACCTGCGCCAGCAGATCGCCACCGATCAAACCCTGGAGAACGCCGTCGCGCAGCAGATTCAGGGACTGGATCAGCTGGTGCTGATCGGTGAGGTCAGCCAGGGCTCGCTGCTCATGGCCAACCTGGGTGCAGGATTGCCTCAGGATCCGCTGCTGAACCTGCCCGCCGGCGCCTTTCACTGGTACCGGCTGAGCCCGGGGGCCAACAAGTGGGTGCTGATCAGCAGCGCCACTGGACCCAGTTACCGCCTACAGCCCCAGGATGTGGGCGCGCAAGTCATGGTGGTGATCGCTGTGCCCACGGCCAGCGGTAGCCAACGGCAAGCTTCGGCCCCTGTAGGGCCGATCAGCGCGCCCTGAGCCGGCTCAGACCAGCAGCATCGATTCCTGCTGTTTGACCAGTTCAAAGAACTCAGCCTTCAGGCTGGGGTCGTGGCGGAAATCGCCGCGTACAACGGAATTCACCATGCTGGTCTGGGGTTCTTTGACCCCGCGCCACTTCATGCAATAGTGCTGCGCCTTAACCAGAATCGCCAGACCCTGGGGTTCACACAGGCGCTCAATTTCATCAGCCAGGATCATCACCGCCTCCTCCTGGATGTGGGGGCGTGAAAACACCCAGTCGGCCACACGCGAAAACTTCGACAGGCCGATCACACGCTCGCCGGGCTTGATGCCGATCCAGCAGTTGCCGAGAATCGGCACCAGGTGGTGCGAGCAGGCTGAACGCACAGAAATCGGACCAACGGTATAGATCTCATCGAGCTTCTTGACGTTGGGGAAGCTGGCGATCTTGGGCTGAACGTGATAACGACCCTTGAACACCTCGTGCAAATACATGCGAGCGACGCGCTCGGCTGTCTCTTCGGTGTTGTGGTCGTTATCAATGTCGATCACCAGGCTGCGCAGCAGCTCGCGCACCTTGCCGGCCACCTCAATCTCGAGTTGGTCGAGCTCTCCCTCCTGCAAATACTCCGAGATGTTGTCATTGGCCAAAAACGAGACACCTGCCTCTTCGAGGCGCTGGCGCAGGCGCAGGCTCACCGGCAGGGGTGCCGCATGGGGCGCGGCGGCACCGGTTGGAAGGCTGGAAGGCAGGGTCGAAGTCATGGAGCGTCAGAGCACGCCGGCGGCGGGCATCAGGGTGAGATCGTCCACCGCCTGAGTGTTGGGCTGTTGAGCCATGTAAAGAATGGCTTCAGCCACCCGGTGGGGGTCAAGCATGGCACGCCGATCGAACGAACTGTCGACCGTTTCGCTGTCCCAAAGGGGCGTATTGACCGCACCGAGGGTGAGCGTGCTCACCGTGATCCCATGGCTGCGCTCCTCTTCGGCCAGGCAACGGCTGAAGCTGGCCAGGGCCGCCTTGCTGACGCAGTAGGCCCCCCAGTCGGGGAAGGCATTGCGCGCCGCATGGCTGCTGATGTTGATGATGCGCCCGCCACCGCCGCCGCGCAGCAGCGGCACCACCACCCGGCAGATCTGAAAGACGCTGGTGAGGTTGAGCTGCAGCAGCCATTGCCAACGCTCCAGTGGCATCGCGCTCAGGGGGCCGGTGTAGGCGACACCGGCGTTGTTGACCACCAGCGCCGGCGGTTGATCCAGGCGCGCGCACAACGCCTGCAGGGGCGCTTCAATCGCGTCGCTGCACGACAGATCGATCGCCGCGGTTTCGACATGGCGACCCAGGGTGCGCAGCTCGCTAGCGAGCTGCTCGAGGGCATCGGCTGAGCGGGCCACCAGCAGCAAATCAAAACCAGCCTGCGCCAGGGCTCGGGCGGTGGCCGCCCCGATGCCACGAGAAGCACCGGTGATTAGGGCAACAGGCATGCTCAGCTGCTCCGCGCGGCGTCGGGGCCAGCAGCCGAAGCCGGGCTCTGACCACCCTCAAGGAAGCGGCCCATGCGCCTGAACTTGGCGTAGCGCTGCTGCTGCAGCTCAGCACCCGACAGGGCCGACAGCGCCGCCAGCTCCTCGAGCAGAGCAGCTTTGAGCGTCTCGGCAGCGTGCAGCGGCGCCCAGTGGTTGCCACCGCAGGGCTCCGGCAGCACCCGATCGACCAACCCGAGCTGCAACAGATCGGTGCCGGTGATGCGCAAGGCTTGAGCCGCTTCGGGCGCTTTGGCAGCATCACGCCACAGAATCGAGGCGCAGGCTTCGGGGCTAGCCACGGTGTAGACGCTGTGCTCAAACATGAGCAGGCGATCGGCCACACCGATGCCGAGGGCTCCTCCGGAGCCGCCTTCGCCGATCACGGTGGCCAGGATCGGCACCCGCAGGCTGAACATCTCGCGCAGATTCACGGCAATGGCCTCGCCCTGGCCCTGTTCCTCGGCCAAGACCCCGGCGTAAGCACCGGGAGTATCGATGAAGCTGATGATCGGTAGGCCGAATCGATCGGCATGCTCCATCAGACGCATCGCCTTGCGATAGCCACCCGGGGAGGCCATGCCAAAGTTGCGGGCCACGTTTTCGCGGGTGTCGCGGCCCTTCTGATGGCCGAGCAGCACCACGCCCTGCGCGCCGATGCGGCCCACCCCGCCGACCAGGGCCTGATCGTCGCTGCCGCGGCGGTCGCCGTGGAGTTCAAAGAACTGATCGGTGATCACCTGGATGTAATCCAGGGTGCTGGGGCGCTGGGGATGGCGCGCCACCTGAATCTTCTGGGCCGGGGTCAGCGCCGCGAAGATCTCGCTGCGGCGTCGGGTGGCCAGGGTCTCGAGCTGCAGCAGTTGCTGGCTGACATCGACCTCCGAGTCGCGGGCCAACTGGCGAATCTGCTCGATCTGCTCCTCCAGCTCAACCAGGGGCTTTTCAAACTCGAGCAGGGCGCGGCGGGCCATGGCAGATCAGATCAGACAGAACAAGGGGGCCAGAACGCAGGTTCTGAGACGGAACCAGCAGCGTCAAGCTGTGGCCAGCAGGGCAGCGGCATCAGCTGATGCACCACCCAGGTCATCGAGCGCGAGGGCCTGAAAACCGTGGCGCAGGGAGGCCTCACCGATCCAGTCCATGGCCTCCAGCGTGATGTTGTTGCGGCCCCAGCTGAAGTTGGTGTGGCGCTGCTCGAAATCGAGCAGCATGGCCTCGGCAAAGCAGGCAAACATCTGGCGCTGGGGTTTGGCCATCTCAGCCACCTCCATCATTTGCCAGCCAATGTCCTGCCAGAACTCGACGATGCCCCCCTTCAGCACATGCACACCGGGGGCAGCGGCCTTGCTGTCGAGGTTCTTGGGGTAGCCGCCGTCGATCATCAAGCAGGGCTTGGGCAAGGATTCCAGATCGATCTCCAGGCTGGCGGGCAGACTTGCCACCCAGACCACCACCTGCGCCTCGGCCAACGCCTCGTCGAGGGCCAGGATGCGCCCTTCGCCCAGGTTGGTCTGCAGGTCGATCAGGGGCTGGGGCCGACGGGCCACCAGCAGCAGCTCACCCACTCCCTGGCGCTGCAACCAGCGACAGACCGCACTGCCGATGTCGCCGCTAGCGCCGACAACGGCCACCTTGGCATTGGCCAAATCGATACCCAGGCGCGGCGCGTTGGTCACCACTTGCTGGCAGATCACCCAGGCCGTGTGGGTGTTGCCGGTGGTGAAGCGCTGCCAATCGAGCTCAACGGCGCTGACGCGCTCCTCCTTGAGCAGGTTCATGTCCTCGAAAATGATCGAGGTGAATCCCCCCAGGGCAGTGATGTCGATGCCACTCTTCTGGGCCAATTCCATGGCCTTGAGCACCTTGCGCTTGGCGGTCTTGAAGCGCCGCAACATCTCAGGCACAAACACCGAATCGATGTAGGCCCCTTCGATGGTCTTGCCGGTGGGACTGGTGACGTTGACCCGCTCCAGCAGTTGCGGCGGCGCCGCACACCACATGTCGAGATCGCCCTCGGCGTACTCGTCGTAGCCGAGATTGCGGGCGTTGGCCCGGGCTTCAGCAAAGCTGGTGGAGTGGCCGATCAGACCAAACATGAATCAGCGGGTGGGGCAGCAGGATCGCCTCCAGGGCTGCATCCTGCCACGCGAATCTGTAGCCCAGAACACCCGACTGCTCAGCCCACCAGGGCCGCTGCGGCAAATTTGGCGATCTCGCGACCGGTGAAGCCGATTTCCAGCAGAGCCTCCTGGTAGGAACTGAGGAAATCGGCCATCAGATCTTCTTTGTCCATCTGCAGAACGGCGGCATCGGCGGCCACCTGATCGAGCATGGTGCGCACCAGCGGCAGGTTTTCGCGGTTGGCCTGCTCAAACTCGTCGCGAATGGTCTCAAGATTCGCCTTGAGCCACTCCTGGCCGTAATTCAGATGGGTGTACTCGTCCTTGACGACACCCTCGGTGATCTTGCGGGCAAAGGGATCGGCGACGGGAATGTAGATGTGATAGGCCGAAATCGCAAAGGCCTCAATCAAGATGGCCTGGATCAACAGGCAGGTGACAACCTTGCCTTCCGCCAGAGCCTTCTGAAAATTGTTGCGCAGGGGAGCAAAGAAATCTTGCGCGAAAGGCATGTCAGCGGTGACACCCAGGTTGGCGGCACAGGCGGTGAAGCCTTTCATGTGCTTCAGCTCCATGCGGGCCAGGCGGGTTAGCTCCTCGGCCTGATCAGGGATGAGCGTGCCGATCGCGATGTAATTGTCGTGAGCCTCCTGCTCGCCCTCAATCACGATGGCGTTGATGCGGCTGTAGGCGTCCTTGTAGGCGGCGCTGCTGAAGTCGGGCAGAGCTGACTCTTGGGCTGCTACCGGGGAGGCAAGGGTCGCCATGGCTACCGCGTTCCGTCTCGACGAGCATTGACTGTAACGATACTCATCGGTGCTGGGGCCAGTCGCTCGCCAGCAAGGTTGTCAACAGCTCACACCAGCCCGTCACAAGCCGCTCGGCCAGGGCCTCGCCAAGGCCAGCCGTGGCCCCTTGGGGATCCCCAATCACTCCCGAGCTGCTGAGCTCGTGGGTGAGCCAGGCCGTCGGACAAGCCCCCTCGAGACTCCAACCGGCTGGCGTGTTGCACCCGCTGGGGCCATCGGCCTGGGGGATCGGGCCCACCAGCTCAGGCTGAAGATGCAGCATCAGGCTGGTCTCGGCCAAGCCGGCATGGAGACCCGTGCTGCGCTCCGGCTCATCGATGAGCTCGGCGACACCGGCCGGCCCACTCCAAACAAAGCAGGGCAGCACCCCCATCCGGGGTGCCTGGCTGCGCAACTGACGCGCCGCCACCTGCAGCAAAGCGATCTGACCGCCATGGGCGTTGAACAACACCAGACGGTCAAACCCGGCTGAGGCCAGCTGCCGGCCCACCGCCACCACCTGGGCGATCAACAGCTCGGGGGGCAGGCTGAGGGTGCCGACAAAATCCTGATGCTCCGGCGAGAAGCCCAAGGACTGGAGCGGCAGGCGCCAGATCGGCAGCTGCGCGTCGAGACGCGCCAGCACCCGATCGATCAGTTGATCGGCAAACAGCGCATCGGTTCCCAGGGGCAGGTGGGGACCATGCTGCTCAAAGGCACCCCAAGGCCAGACCACGGTGCTGCCCGGGCGGGAGGCCGCCGCGGCCAGGGCGCCGCTGCTGAGCTGGCTGAGACAGCGTGCCATCACCACTGGACTCGATCTCTACAGTGTGGGGTCCCAACTTTGTTCTGTGGCGATGGCCGGATCCGGCAATTCCTCGTCTGCCTCAGCTCCTCAGCGCCGCCCGCCCCAGGTGCTGATGATCAAGAAAGACGCACCGGCCAGCCCCCCCGCTGAAGCGGTCGCGCCGGTGGCCCCCGAGCCGCCAGCTGCCGCTGCAGCGCCAGCCGTGCAGCAGTCAGAAGCCCGCAGCGACGCCGATCTGTTTGACATGAGCGCCATGGCCGGCATGACCATGGCCGACCTGCTGGGACCCGCTGATCAGGGCCGCGGTCAACGCCGTCAGGGTTCTGGCAATCAGCCCCAGCTGCAGCGCGGCGCGCTTGGCAGCCCGGCGTCCCAGGTGGTGAAGCGCAGCGTCGATGACTTCGACTTCGACGAGGAAGCGTTCCTGGCCGCCCTCGATGAGAACGAACCCGTCGGCACCACCGGCGAAACCGTCCACGGCGTGGTGATCGGCGTCGAGAGCGATGGCGTCTATGTCGACATCGGTGGCAAGGCTCCCGGCTTCATGCCCAAAAAAGAGGCAGGCCTGGGGGTGATCACCAACCTCAAGGAGCGTTTCCCCAAAGGACTTGAGGTCGAGGTGCTCGTCACCCGCGAGCAGAATGCCGACGGCATGGTGACCATCAGCGCCCGAGCCCTGGCCCTGCGCCAGAGCTGGGACAAGGTGCGCGCCATGGCCAAGGACGGCAAGGTGATCCAGGTCAAGATCAACGGCTTCAACCGCGGTGGCGTCACCTGCGATCTGGAGGGTCTGCGCGCCTTCATCCCCCGCTCGCAACTGCAGGAGGGTGAGCAGCACGAAGCCCTGGTGGGCAAGACCCTGGGTGTGACCTTCCTGGAGGTGAACCCCGAGACCCGCAAGTTGGTGCTCTCCGAGAAGAAAGCCGCCACGGCCGCACGCTTTGCCGAGCTCGAAGTTGGCCAGCTGGTCGAAGGCGTCGTCGCTTCGATCAAGCCTTATGGCTATTTCATCGATCTGGGAGGCGTCAGCGGGCTGTTGCATCAGAGCTGCGTCAGCGGGGGGCAGCTGCGCGACCTGCGCGAGGTGTTCAACCAGGGCGAGCGGGTGAGGGCTCTCGTGACCGAACTCGATCCGGGCCGTGGCCGCATCGCGCTCAACACAGCCCTGCTCGAGGGCCAGCCCGGTGAAATCCTGATCGACAAGCAGCGGCTGCAGGCCGAAGCCGAGGAGCGCGCCAACCGCGCCCGTTCGGTGCTGCGTCAGCAGGAACAGACAGCTGGATGAGCGTGCCCTCTGCATCCGACTGGGAGCTCGATTACTACTCGCGCCCGATCCTTGAAGCCGATGGCAAGAAGCGCTGGGAGCTGCTCATCTGCAGCACACCCCAGAACGGAGAGCCTGAGCCGGCCTTTCGCTGGGTCCAGACTTGCCCTGCCGCCAGCGTCAATTCGATCTGGTTGCGCGAAGCGCTGGAGCAGGCCATAACCCAGGCTGAAAGCCAGGGTCTCTCCAGGCCCCGGCGTCTGCGCTGCTGGCGCGGGGCCATGCGCACCATGGTGCAGCGTGCCGCCGAAGCCCTGGGCATCGAGCTGATTGCCAGCCGGCGTTGCTATGCCCTGCGCAACTGGCTGCAACAGCGCGAGCAAGCTGTGTATCCCCACGAAGAGGGCTACCTGGCCGGCCCCCTGGCTCCGCCGCCCGAGCCGATCAAAGCGCCGCCGCTGCCCCTGCCAGAGACAGCCCGCGGCCAGAGCTGGGGCTGGGCTCAACTGCAGGCCGGCGACCTGGTCGAGGCCCAGCAGTGGGAGATCGACTTTGCAGGACTAATCCCCCTAGATCCGCAGCTCGAACCCGCCCGGGTCATCCCTGGAATTCGCCTGTTCGGCGGCCCCAGGGCCCTGGCCATTGCCGGCTGGCTAGCCGGGCTGGAGCCCGTGCGGCTCGAGGTCCAAGGCCGGCAGCTGGTGCTCGAGGCCGGTCTCGACGACCGCTGGCTGCTGAGTGATCTCGCCGAAACCGAGGCTGCCCAGGCCAGCGAAGCTCTCGAAGAAGCGCGGCTGCAGGGTCAGGGGTTGCAATTTTTGGCGGTTCAGGCAAGTCCGAGCGATCAGCGCTTCAGCGGCTTCTGGATGCTGCGCGATCTTCCCGACGCCTGAACCGTGGCCGAAGCTGTCGACCCAGCGTTTGACCGCCCCGATACCGGCTTCAACACGCTCAACGGTTGGAGCTGGGTGGGCTGCTACGGGGGCTACTACCTGCAGTCCGACCTGCTAGCCGACTTTGAGCACGGGTTTTTCACGCGGCTGTGGCACGGCCGCGGGCCGGATGTGCTGGCTGGGTACGTGAGTGCCGGCGTCAGCGTGCACCGACCGCAGCAGGTGCACAGCGCCCTCGTCCTGCCGGCTTCGCGCGCCAGCGGCGAACCCTGGCCGGAGGCCGATGGCTTGGTCAGCGATAGCGGCGCCCAGAGCCTCTGGGTCTGCGGAGCCGATTGCACACCCGTGTTGATCGCCGATCCCGATTCGGGCCAAGTGGCCGCCTGCCATGCCGGCTGGCGCGGGGTCGCCGGCCAGATTCTGCGCGGGGCGATCAGCCAACTCGAGCAACAGGGCTGCCGGCGCGAGCGGCTGCTGGTGGCCCTGGGCCCTGCCATCGCCGGCGCCAACTATCAGGTGGATCAGACCGTGGTCACAGCGATTGCCAGCAGCCTTGGCAACGACGGCGAGGCGCAGATGCAACGGGCCGGAACCATCAGCGCTGACCCTGAGCCGGAGCGCTGGCGCCTCGACATTCGCGGAGCAGCAGCACTGCAATTGCTGCAACTTGGTATCAGCGGCGCACACATTAGCCGTTGCCCACTCTGCACTTTCGAGAACGCGCAATTGTTTCATTCCTGGCGCCGCGATCAACGCAAAGCCGTCCAATGGAGCGGCATCATTTCGCAAGGGTGAGGAGCACTGGGACCGGGCACAGTGACGAGAACGACCCCTTGCAGATGCGGAGACCAGGGCATAAAATGCAAAAGTTGCATAATCACCCCATGCTCACCGGCCCCGAACTCCTAGCCAAGGTCAAAGAGCTGGGCGATGCCAGCAAGTCCGACTTGGTTCGAGCCTGTGGCTATGTCTCCCACAAAAAGGACGGCAGCGAGCGGCTGAACTTCACCGCCTTTTACGAGGCCCTGCTCAATGCCAAGGGTCTCGAGCTTGGCGTAACCGGCGGCAGCCGCAAGGGAGGTCGCAAACTCAGCTTCAACACCAAGGTTCAATTCAACGGCAATCTGATGGTCGGCAAGGCCTACACCGGCATGCTGGATCTGAAGCCGGGCGACGAATTTGAGATCAAACTCGGGCGCAAGATGATTCGCCTTGTCCCCCTGGGCAGCGAAGACGACGAGGAGTGATCACACCCTGGCTTTCAGAGCCACCTGTTCAGCCACCTTGAGACCATCGATGGCTGCCGAAAGAATGCCTCCTGCATAACCGGCACCCTCTCCGGCTGGGAACAACCCTGGCGTGTTGATGCACTCCAGGGTTGTTGTGCGTCTGGGAATACGCAACGGAGATGACGTGCGTGTCTCGACACCTGTGAGCCGTGCAGCTGGGCCGGCATATCCAGCAATCGTGCGCTCAAACTGCGGCAACGCTTCGCGTAGGGCAGCTGCCACAAACTCGGGTAAACATTGACCCAAATCGCGCTCCACGACGGCGGGTTGATACGAAGCCGTGACGGTCTCGACCACGGCATCAGCCCCCAGAAACGCGCTGACGCTCTGACTGGGGGCTGCGTAACTGCCACCCGCCAGAGCGAAGGCACGGCTCTCCCAGTGCCGTTGGAAAGCCACCCCGGCCAGGGGGTCAGCCGGACCGTTTCCATAGGGGGTGAGATCGTCGAGGTCGACATTGACCACCAGCCCGCTGTTGGCGTTGCGCTCGTTGCGGCTGTGCTGACTCATGCCGTTGGTGACGACCATGCCGCTTTCAGAGGCAGCGCCCACCACCAGGCCGCCGGGGCACATGCAGAAGCTCCAGACCGAACGTCCCTCCAGGCCCGGTGTGCGGCAGTGATGGACCAGCTTGTACTCCGCGGCACCGAGGCGGGGGTGACCTGCTGCGGCCCCCCAGCGCGCCTGATCAATCAGGGCCTGGGGATGCTCGATACGCAAGCCCATGGCAAAGGGTTTGGCCTCCAGCGCTACCCCTTGGCGATGCAGCGTTTCAAACAGATCGCGGGCGCTGTGCCCGGGTGCCAGCACCACAGCGTTGGCGTCGATCGCTTCACCCGAGGCCAGCTGGACGCCCAGTACGTGACGATCCACTGGATCGAGCAGCAGCCGCTCGACTCTGGCTTCAAAACGCACCGTGCCACCCAAGGCCTCAATGCGCTGCCTGAGACCGCGCACGACGGTCGCCAGCTTGAAGGTGCCGATGTGTGGATGGTGCAGGGTCAGGATCTCGGGATTGGCACCCGCCGCCACCAGCTCTTCAAGCACCTTGCGCTGGTACGGCAAGGGTTCGCTCACCTGGCTGTAGAGCTTGCCGTCTGAGAAGGTACCGGCACCACCCTCGCCGAACTGGGCGTTGGACTCTGGATCGAGCGGCTGCTGCCCGCGCCAGAAGGCAAAGGTATCGGCGGTGCGCTGCCTCACCGCCTTGCCCCGCTCGAGCAGCAGCGGCCGCAGGCCCAGTTGCGCCAGCAGCAACGCCGCAAAATATCCGCACGGGCCAGCACCGATGACGACGGGCCGCACGGCGGCGCAGCACCCCTGCGGCGGGCGGTATCGGCTGTCCGGAGCCAGCTTGAAATGGGGATCGTCGGCAAAGCGCCCGGCCAGGCGCTGCTGGTGTGCCGGCGGCAGATCCAGCTCGAGATCGAGGCTGTACACCAGGCGGATCTGATCGCGGCGACGGGCATCGACGCTGCGTTTGACCAGACTCCAGCGCTGCAGCTGGCCTGGCCTGAGCCGCAGACGGCGAACGATTGCCGCCTCCAGATCGGCGTCGCTGTGATCGAGAGGCAGCTTGAGCTCGCTCAATCGCCACCTTTGCGGTTGATGCACCACAACACCAGACACGACGCTGTGGATTCATTTCAGCAGTCGTCAGATCCGCTGGTGCACTGTCAGGGTGTTGGTCACCTCCCTGGAGCCATGTCGCTGACCCACTGCCCGCTCTGCGTCGGCCTGGCCGTTCTCAGCGCTGCGCGCTTTCTGGCCCATGCTGTGCTGCTGTGGACGCTGACGAGCGAGCCTGCGCCTCAGCCGCTGCAACCTGCAGCCGCCCACGGATGAAGGCGTCGGGATTGAGGCTGATCGAGTCAATCCCCTGCTCCAGCAGAAACGCCAGAAACGCGGGGTCATCGCTTGGGCCCTGACCGCACAACCCGATCGTGCAGCCGCAGCGATGGGCCGTGTTGATCGCCTGAGTGATCAGAGCCTTGACGGCGGGGTTGTTTTCATCGAAGAGATCAGCCACCAGGGCCGAGTCTCGATCCAGCCCCAGGGTCAGCTGGGTGAGATCGTTGGAACCGATCGAGAACCCGTCAAAGCGCTCAGCAAACTGCTCAAGCTGCAGCACGTTGGCCGGCAGCTCGCACATCATCAACACCTGCAGGCCCCCCTGGCCCCGCACCAGCTCGTGCGCAGCCATGGCCTCGAGCACCCGATCGGCCTCCTGGAGGGTGCGACAGAACGGCACCATGGCCATGGCGTTGACCAGGCCCATCTGGTGCCGCACCTGCCGCAGAGCACGGCACTCGAGCGCAAACGCCTCTGCAAAGGCTTGCGCCCCGTAGCGGGAGGCGCCGCGCCAGCCCAGCATCGGATTCTCTTCATGCGGTTCAAACGCCCTCCCGCCCAGCAGCCGGGCGTACTCGTTGCTCTTGAAATCGGAAAAGCGCAGACTCACTGGCCGCGGATAAAACGCGGCCGCCATGCGGCCCATGCCCTGGGCCAGGCGATCCACATAAAAGTCGGCACCGCTGGTGCAACCTGCAGCGGCCACGCGCGCAGCGATGACATCGCGCTCGTCGCGTTCGCTCACCCGCTCGGGGTGCAGCAGGGCCAGAGGGTGTACCCCGATCTCGTTGGCAATGATGAACTCCAGCCGGGCGAGGCCGACCCCATCACAGGGGAGCTGGGCCTGCAGCAGCGCCTCCTGCGGGTTGCCCAGGTTGAGCATCACACGGGTGCGGGTCGGGGGCAGCTGCCCCACATCCTGCTCATGGATGCTGTAGGGCAAGGCACCGCGATAAACACGGCCCTCGTCGCCTTCGCAGCAGCTGGCGGTGATCGCTTCACCATCGACGATGCGGCTGGTGCCATCTCCGGTTCCGACGATGGCCGTGATGCCCATCTCGCGGGCGATGATCGCGGCATGACAGGTGCGCCCGCCCTGGTCGGTGATCACGGCGCCGGCGCGGCTCAGGATCGGTTCCCAATCGGGATCGGTGCGCTGGGTGACCAGCAGGTCGCCGCTGACAAAGCGGTGAATCTGGGAAGGGTCATCCAGCACCCGGGCCACGCCGCTGCTGACCGAGCGGCCGATGGCGCGGCCCCGCACCAGGCATTCGGCCTGGTGCGGGGCCAGCTGCCAGCTGCGCAACAGGGTTGCAGGTCGGCGCGACTCCACGGTTTCGGGCCGAGCCTGGACGATGAACAACTCGCCACTGATGCCGTCCTTGGCCCACTCGATGTCCATCGGTGTGGGCCGGCCAGCGCGTTCGCTGTAGTGCTGCTCGATCAACACCGCCCAGCGGGCCAACTGCAGCACCTCGGCATCGGAGAGGGCGAACAGCCGTTGCTGGCTCAGCGGGACCGGCTCGAGCACCAGGGCGCCGGCCGGGTCCACCACCAGGCGCTGGGCCTTGGTGCCCAAACGACGGCTCACGATGGCGGCAAAGCCCTGGGCCAGGGTGGGCTTGAACACCATCAGCTCATCCGGGTTCACCGCCCCCTGCACGACCAGCTCACCGAAGCCATAGGCGGCATTGAGCAGCACGACATCCCGGTTGCCGCTCTCGGTGTCGAGGCTGAACATGACACCGGCGGCCCCACGATCGGCACGCACCAACCGCTGCACCCCGACCGAGAGGGCCACGCTGCGGTGATCGATGCCGCGCTCGTGGCGGTAAACGATGGCCCGGTCGGTGAACAGCGAGGCAACGCAGCGGCGCCAGGCTGCCAGCAAGGCCTCGCTGCCCACCACCTGCAGCACAGTGTCCTGCTGGCCAGCAAAGCTGGCCTCAGGCAGATCCTCGGCGGTGGCACTGGAGCGCACCGCCACAGCAGCTGCCCCAAGGTCCACGTAGGCCGCCACGATGGCTGAAGCGAGTGCCGGCGGCAGCTCTGCTGTGCTGAGCAGCTCACGAGCGGCGGCACCGGCGCGCTTCAGCGCCGGTAGATCGCCAACGTCGAGATCCGCGAGGATCGCGTCGAGGCCATCCCCGAGTCGGCCAGGCCCCTGGGGGTTGGGCTGAGCCAGCAGCGCACGGTAGGCACAGCTCGTGGTGGCAAATCCGGCCGGGACGGCCACCCCGGCCGCCGCCAGGTGGCGCAGCATTTCACCCAGGGAGGCATTCTTGCCGCCGACGTCGGCGATGGCCTCCAGACCGACGGTGTCCAGGGGCAGCACCAAGGCAGCCATCGCAGCCACAGCAGGGTGTTTCCACTGTGACGGGATCGAGCCGGGCCAACGAGCCGGGCCGTGACGACCCGCTTAGGCTGCTGCTGCTGCACGCGATCTGTTGTCCCTTCGTTGCCTTGCCGGTCTTCGGCACTCCCTGCGCCGCACCCTGAGCCTGAGCGCTGCACCACTGCTGGCTGCAACGTGCGTGCTCGTGACCGCGCCCTGGCTCGCACCCCGTCCCGCCAGCGCGATTCCCGAAGCTGATGCGGTCAAGAAGCTGGCGGTGATCCCCGTCTACATCCTCACGGACCCCAAGGGAGTACCGCTGCCGATCCCCCGCGAGAAAACGCTAATCCTGCCGCTGTTCCTCGATCGCAGCCAGGCGGAGCTGGAGCTGGCCCAATTCAACAAGGCGAATCCGAACCTCAAGGCCCAGCTGCTGCCCGTACCCCTCAATGTCGCCAACGAGCGGGTTGAACAACTCAACAAAGACCTCAAGAACGGCACCACCCTGGTGGCGCCGTTGATGGCTCGTGCCCAGGATCGTGAACAGGCGATCGCCATCCTCAAGAAGCAGGGGTTGACTGACAAACAGATCAAAGAAGGTCTGAACACGCCGGTGTTCTTCACCAAACCGTTCCTGACCATCAACACGCCGGAAGGCCCCCGTGGCGTCTTCTTCTTCCGCTACGAAGATCTGCAGAAGGCACTCTCCGGCGTCCAGGGAGCCACCAAACTGGAACCCCAGGCCGCTGACCTGACCGCTGCCCTGCGCGAAATCATCAAGGCCAAGGACGACGTGTTCGTGTTCTTCCCCACGCCCGATTACTTCAGACTCGTGCAGGAGCAGCAGAAACAACAGGCCGGGGGCTCCAAGGCTCCTGCCCCGGCAGCCCCGCCCAAGCCCTAAGGCGAATCACCAGCCCGCAGGAGTGCAGCAATCCTGGGGCGAACAAAGGGCATCCGGGCGAGTCAATCGCCCGGTTCGTCAGCCTGGGGCGATCGCTCCGGCAACCACTGGGCCAGCAGCCCAGCGGCAACCAACACCCCGCCCAGGCTGAGAGCCAATGGTCTGTTGGCAGTCGCCGGACCATCGGCCCAGACCGCAGCGGCCAGAAAAGCTCCACCCAGCAGCAGGGACGGCACCAGCACGATGCCCTTGGCGGTGCGGTTGAGGCTCATGGCCGACAACCAGACTGGGCCTGGCCAAACCCCGCGTCGATCAGATCGAGAGCCACATCGCTGCCGCGGTCGAGCCGCTCAACTCTGGCCAGCAGAACACCGGCATCACTGCCCTGGGGTCTGAGGTTGACCCGAGTGCGGCGCGGCAAGTCACGGCGCAACCAATCGGTTGCGGCTGCGTTCTGATCGTCGCTCAGGTCCAGACAGGCAACCCTGACGCCATAACTGCGGTTTTGATCACCGATCTGCAGCAGGGTGGCGCTGCGCACCTGGAGCACTTCGGCAGCCCAGGCTGGACCTGCGCCCAGGACGAGCGTCAAGGTCAGCAACAGTGCGGGCAGGCCCAGTCTCTGGACGACCCTGATCAAGGTCATCAAAGCCGCGCACCGCAACTCGGGCAGTAGAGGTGCGCGCTGGCGGTGGTGGCACCACAACTGCCGCACTGTCGGCTGGTGTCGATGGCCAGTTCAGGATGGCTGGGCAGACCCACCATCTGGGCGTTGCTGGCGCCAGGGGGCACCATCGGGTAGCAGTTCTCGGTGCGCCGCACCCGCACGTCGATGAACGCCGGTCCAGGATGGGCTAGGGCAGCTGCCAGCTGCGGCCGCAGCTGGTCACGCTCGCAAATGTGGACCCCGCGCACACCAAAGGCTTCGGCGAGGGCCACGAAATCGGGCATGCCACCCGTCATCTCGGAGGCCGAATAGCGCTCCTCGTAGAAGCTTTCCTGCCACTGGCGAACCATGCCCTGCCAGCCGTTGTTGAGCACGACGACCTTGACCGGCAGGTTGTACTGGCTCAGGGTGCCCAGCTCTTGAATGTTCATCAGGATCGAGGCATCACCGGCCACGCAGATGACCTGCTCGTCCGGGTGGGCCATCTGGGCACCC
>CAYFMB010000007.1:0-20854 GCA_964344095.1 uncultured Klebsiella sp. | reverse complement strand
TCGGGTGACCGAGTGGTCAAGGTGTTCTGCAAGGTGTTCGAGCGACCTGACGGCGGCGACCGCAGCGCCTTTGAGCTGGCCTTGGCGGCCTGAGCCCAGGCCCAGTGCGCATCCTTGGCATCGATCCCGGTCTGGCCCGCGTCGGCTATGGCGTGATCGAGGTCGAAGGGCGTAACCAGCGCCTGCTCGACTGCGGCATCATCCGCACCGATGCGGGCCGCAGCGAAGGCGATCGCATGGTCGAGATCGCCCGCGATCTGCGCGTGCTGCTGCGCACTTGGCGTCCCCAGCTGGCGGCAGTCGAGAAGTTCTTTTTTTACCGTTCCAGCACCACCATCGCTGTGGTCCAGGCCCGCGGTGTGGTGATGATGACCCTGGCCCGCTTTGCCGTGCCGGTGGTCGAGTACCCGCCCATGCAGATCAAGCTGGCCCTGGCCGGCTCGGGCCATGCCCGCAAGGACGAGGTGCTCGATGCGGTCATGCGCGAGCTCAACCTCAGCGAACCGCCCCGCCCCGACGATGCGGCCGATGCCCTGGCGGTGGCGCTGACGGGTTGGTTTCAGCGGTGAAAGGCTGGCCGCCATGAAGCAGCAACTCCGCCAGCACTTCCGCGCGCTGCGGCGGCGCCATGCCCCTGCCCTGCAGGCGAGCCTCGCAGCGCTGACGGGGTCCGATCTTCAGGCGTTGCTGGCGCGGCGGCCCCAGCCGTCTGCGACCCATGTGGGCCTGACCGTGCCCATGGGCGCTGAACCCGATCTGCGCCCATGGCTGCGCTCCACGGGTGCGCCACTGGCGTTACCGGCGGTCACGGGGGGCCGCCTGCTGTACAGGCCCTGGCAGAGCGGCGAGCCCCTGGAGCCCGATGACTGTGGCATCCCGGCGCCGCTGGCATCGCTGCCGGCCCTAGCCCCCGAGCAGCTGGCGTTGCTGCTGGTGCCTGCTCTGGCGATCGATCGCCAGGGGGTGCGGTTGGGCTCCGGTGGCGGCTGGTATGACCGCCTGCGGGCCGACCCAGCCTGGCGCGCCATCCCAGCGCTGGTGGTGCTGCCAGAGGCCTGCGTTTGCGAGCAGTTGCCTCGCGAGAGCTGGGATGTGCCGTTCGCGGGCTGGCTCGACGAGCGCGCCGCCCACTGGATTTGACAAACTCGTCACAGGTGCACGCGCCTTCACCCTGGTTTTGCCAAGATCAACAGGTGATTGAGCTGGCTGTCTCAGCCTCATCTGCATTTCCTTATGGCTTCTCCGGCTGAAACCGCCTCGAGCAAAGCGTCATTGACTGCCGCTGAGCGGGTGCTGGCTGCCGAACTCGAGGCCCGCGGTGCCAGCAGTGGAGCCCTGTCGATGATGGTCAGCTCCATGGTGCAGATGGTTCAGGCCGGCAAGACGCCCCAGAACCGCTGGAAGGCCTCCTGAGGTGCCTTGCCTGAAGCGCGGTTTGGGCCGTTGAGCATGGCCACCGGCAGCGCCGAACTCGACGCGATCGTCGCGCGTCTAGCGGGAACGGCAGATCCCAAACGCCGTTATGAATATGTGCTCTGGCTGGCCAAGGGGCTTGAGCCTCTGCCTGACGCGCTGCGCCAGGAGGTGTTCAAGGTCAAAGGCTGTGTTTCCCAGGTCTATGTCATCGGTCAGCTTGTCGAAGGCCGGCTGCACTGGCAAGGCGATTCCGATGCGGCGATCACCAAGGGGTTGCTGGCCCTGCTGATCAAAGGGCTCGAGGGTTTGACCCCCGCGCAGGCAACCGCACTTGATCCTGGCTTCATCGCCCAGACCGGTCTGCAGGCCAGCCTCACGCCCTCGCGGGCCAATGGTTTTCTCAACATCCTCAAGACCATGCAGGCCCAGGCCCAGGCGTTGGCGGTCAGCCCCGACTAGTGCGGTTGCTTGTGCTTGTACCTGTGATTTCTAGGATCGGCCCCATCTCTGCCACTGCTTCATGACCATCGGCATCGGTCTCCTTGGCCTTGGCACGGTGGGTGCGGGCGTGGCCCAGATCCTGGCGACCCCCAGCGGACGTCACCCGCTGGTGGGCGAGCTGGCTCTGCGGCGGGTGGCTGTGCGCGATCTGCAGCGTCCGCGGCCGCTCGAGCTGGCACCGTCGCTGCTGACCACCGATCCCGAGGCCGTGGTCGACGATCCTTCCGTCGACATCGTGGTCGAGGTCATGGGTGGCCTGGAGCCTGCTCGCAGTCTGATCCTGCGGGCCATTGCCGCCGGCAAGCCCGTGGTCACCGCCAACAAGGCCGTGATTGCCCGCTATGGCGAGGAGATCGCCGCTGCTGCTGCCGAGCGCGGTGTCTATGTGCTGATCGAGGCGGCCGTGGGCGGCGGCATCCCGATCATCGAGCCGCTGAAGCAGTCCCTGGGTGCCAATCGCATCAGCCGCGTGAGCGGGATCATCAACGGCACCACCAACTACATCCTTAGCCGGATGGCCGATGAGGGTGCCGCCTATGCCGAGGTGCTGGTGGATGCCCAGCGCCTCGGCTATGCCGAGGCCGACCCCGCTGCCGACGTGCAGGGCGGTGATGCCGCTGACAAGATCGCGATCCTGGCGGCACTGGCCTACGGCGGGGTGGTGCCACGGGCGCAGATCCCTGCCACAGGTATCGATCAGCTCGATGCCCGCGATGTGGCCTATGCCGACCAACTCGGCTATGGCGTCAAGTTGTTGGCGGTGGCCGAGCAGGTGGGCATCGCAGCCGATGGCACCGCCGAGCTCGACATCAGTGTCAATCCGACCCTGGTACCGCGGGACCATCCGCTTGCCGGGGTGCATGGGGTCAACAACGCCATCCTGGTGGAGGGTGATCCGGTGGGGCGGGTCATGTTCTATGGACCCGGCGCCGGAGCCGGTCCCACGGCTTCGGCTGTGGTGGCTGACATTCTCAACATTGCCGGCATCCGCCAAGTCACCGGTGTCGGCTCGTCGCAGCAGCCGCTGCCACTCGATCCGCTGCTGGCGGCGGGCAGCTGGCGGCCCTGCCGGCTGGTGGACCCGGCCCAGACCCACCACCGCAACTATGTGCGACTGCGCACCAGCGATCAGGCGGGCGTGATTGGTCGCATCGGCACCTGCTTTGGCGAGGCGGGGGTGTCTCTGCAGTCGATCGTGCAGTTCCAGGCCCCCAGCGGTACCGGCGGTGGCCAGGCTGAGATCGTCGTGATCACCCACCAGGTGAGCGAAGCCGCGTTCCGCGCGGCGATGGCAGCGATCGAAGCCCTGCCGGTGGTGGATCACGTCGCCGCCTGTCTGCGAACCCTTTGAGCGTGGGCCAGTCGGCTGCGCGACGTCACTGCACCAGCAAGGCCCTGGTGGCCCTGCTGGTGCTCGCAGCCACCAGTGCCTGCCAGCTGCGCCGCGATCCGGCGCGCTTGATCATCGCCAGCCGCAACCGCATCGACACGGTCGATCCCGCCGGGGCATACACCTTTGGGGCGATGCAGCTGCTCAGCGCCATCGGCGATCCGCTCTATGCGATTGCCGCCGATGGCCGCATCGAACCGCGTCTGGCGGTGGACCTGCCGCGGGTCAGCGCCGACGGCTTGCGCGTGACGGTCGGCCTGCGCCGCGGCGTGCGCTTCCACGACGGCACGCCGTTCGATGCGGCCGCCATGGTGTTCACGCTCGAGCGGTTTCTGGCGATCGGCAAGCTCAGTTATCTGATCGGTGATCGTGTGGCGTCGGTGCGGGCCACTGGTAGCCACAGCATCGAGCTGCGGCTCAAACGCCCCTTTGGGGCGATCAGCCAGCTGCTCAGCGCCATCAACCTGACGCCGCTCTCACCAACGGCCTACCGCCGGTATGCACGGCGCCAGCTGAGCGACCGTTTCGTTGGCACCGGTCCCTACCGACTCAGCTTCTTCACGCCCCAACAGCAGCGCCTCGAGCCCTTCAAGGGCTACTGGGGCCGCCCGCCCGCCAACCGTGGCATTGATCTGGTGGCGATGGCCAATTCGACCGCCCTGTTCGGCGCTCTGCAGAGCGGCGAGGTCGATGGCTTGATCTCGAACAGTCTCGAGCTCGACCACCAGGCTGCATTGCAGCGTCAAGCCCGCCGCGGCGCCTTGCGCCAGGCCACAGGACCAGCCCTGGAGATCGGTTATCTGACGCTGCTCACCGACCAGCCGCCGCTCAACGATGTGCGGCTGCGTCGGGCACTGGCCCAGAGCCTTGATCGCCGGCGGCTGGTGGAGCGGGTCAGCCAGGGCCTGAACCTGCCCCTGCGCGGTCTGGTGCCGCCGGTGCTGCCCGCCGGTACCCCCGAGCCTTGGCCGGCCTACAACCCAGAGGCGGCGCGCCGGCTTTACAGGCAGGCGGGCTACTGCGGCGGCCGCCGCCTGCCCCTGGAGCTCACCTTTCGCAGCAACATTCCCAGCGACCGTCTGTTTGCCCTCACCTGGCAGGCATTGCTGCAGCGCGATCTGGGTGATTGCGTCAGTCTCAGCGTGCAGGGCATGGAGTCGACCACGGCCTACCGCCAGCTGGGCGACGGTGCCTTTCAGTTGATCGTGCTCGACTGGATGGGCGACTTCCCCGATGCCGATAACTACCTCATGCCGGTGCTGGGTTGCGACCAGGCCCGCGGAGACCGCTGCCTCAAGGGCGCCAGCGCCGCCAGTGGCAGTTTCTGGACCCAGCCGGGCCTCGAGACCGAACTGAGGCGCAGCGCCAGCCTCAGCGGGGTGCCGCGGTTGGCTCTGCTGAGGCGCATTCAGCGGCAAACCGCCGCTGCCAGCCCCTACCTGCCGCTCTGGCTGGTGCAGCCGCGCATCTGGGTGCAGCCCGACCTGGCCCAGCCCCGCTTCGACGGTTCGGGCCGGGTGCTGCTGCAAGAGCTGCGGCGGCCATGAGCAAACTGCTGCGATACGTGCTCGCCCGCCTGGCCCTGGCGCCGGTGATGTTGTGGCTGCTGGCGAGCCTGGTGTTTCTGCTGCTGCGGCTGGCGCCGGGGGATCCGATCGATGCGCTGCTCGGCACCCGGGCCCCCGCCGCCGCCCGGGCAGCGCTGCGGGCTCAGCTCGGGCTCGATCAACCGCTTTGGTCGCAATACGGCCGTTTTCTGAGCGACCTGCTGCACGGCCAGCTGGGCACGTCGCTCACCAACCAGCAGCCCGTCACTGAAGTGATCGCCCAGACCCTGCCGGCCAGCCTGGAACTCAGCGCCGTTGCCTTGCTGAGTGCCGCCGTGCTGGGGCTGGCGGTCGGCTTCAGCGGCATCGCCCGCGCCGAAGGTCGCCTCGATCTGGCGGCCCGGTTGTTTGGCATCGGGACGTACGCGTTGCCCTCGTTCTGGCTGGCCATGGCGGCCCAGCTGGTGTTTGCGGTTTGGCTGGGCTGGTTGCCGGTGGGCGGTCGCTTTCCGCCCACGCTGCTGCCGCCGGTCGGCAGCGGTTTCTATCTGCTTGACAGCCTGCGTGACGGCCTGCTGCGGGGCCAGTGGCAGAACCTGACGGGCACCCTGCGCCATCTGGTGCTGCCCGCGGGCACCCTGGCATTGCTGCTCAGCGGCATCTTTGCCAATGCGCTGCGGCTGAACTTGCGCCGTGCCATGGCCTCTGATTACGTCGAGGCGGCCCGCAGCCGCGGTTTGAGTGAACGGCGTCTGATCCTGCGCCACGCCCTGCCCAATGCCCTGCTGCCCGTGCTGACGATCACTGGCATCACCGTGGCTTCGCTGATCGGCGGTGCTCTGTTGATCGAGGTGACCTTCTCGTGGCCGGGGGTGGCTGCCCGGCTGCAGGAGGCCATCGCCCAGCGCGATTACCCGTTGGTGCAGGGCATCGTGGTCGTGGTGGCAGCTCTGGTTGTGCTGGTGACGGTCATGGTCGACGTGTTGGTGGCTCTGCTCGATCCACGCCTCGATTTCTGAGTTGCTGCTGCCAGCGGCGCGCCAGGGGGCTGTCGAGCACGTGCGCCCGAACCCCCTTGTAGGTGCGGGTTTGCGGCGAGAGCAGCAGCGGTTCGTCCAGTCCCTGCAGAAATTCATGGGTGAGCTGCAGCAGCAGCGCCTGCACCTTGAGCGGATCCACGCCCACCAGGTCGTCGCCAAGGCGGAACACCGCCTGCTGCTCGCTGTTCACCCGCACGGGTGAAAAGTGACTGCCGCCATCGATCAGCACCAGGCGGCTGCGGGCATGGCGTTGGCCGGCAAACACGCCCAGCTGTTCATCGAGGGGGGGGGTGATCAGATCGAGACTGCCCCCCACCAGCAGCACCGGGGCCTCAAGTCGGGCTAGACCCTGACGCGGCCACAGCAGGCTGCCGAAGCTGTTGAAGGCCACCACAGCGGCGATCGGCGTGTCCTGCGGCAGCCGCCGCGCACGGCCTGGGAGCTGGCATTGCAACAGCCGAGACAGGTTCGTCAGCGGTAAGCGGCTCAGAGCGGCCCGGCAGCGTGCCTCCAGCGCCGGCTCGGGGGTCTGACCGGCCGCCATCAGGGCGATCAGACCCCCGAGAGAGTGGCCCATCAGCACTACCGGCGTGCCTGGCGGCACCCCGAGCTGGGCCAGGTCTCCCCGCCGTTGGGCGGCGAGCACCGCCTCCACATCGCCGAGGCGCTCCTGCAGGCTTTCGGCGCCCGGTGGCGGCCGTTGCCCCTCCAGGGAGGCTTTCATCGCGGCTTCGTCGCTGCCGGGATGGTCGACCACCACCACGGGCCAGCCCCAGCGCGCCAGTGCGGCAGCCAGCCAGCTCAGCTGACCGCCGCTGCCCCCCAGCCCCGGCATGAGCAGCACCCAGGCCCTGGGCTTGCTGGAGCGGCTGGGCCACAGCTCGAGGGGCAGCGGTTCGCGCCGATGGGATACCGCAAGCGCCTGGGAGAGCCCCCGATCGCCATGGCTGAAGAGGTTGAGCTCCAGCGGGCTCGCCTGGCGCTGCGGCAGCTTGAGCTGGTTGAGGCGCTGCCAGGCCAACCGCTGGCGTTCGAGCTGGTCGTGCCATTGCTGCGCCAGTTCAAACACCCCATCGAGCTTGAGGCTCACCCGCTGGCTGGGTAGGGCTAGCAGCAAATCGAGGCTGTTGATGTCGTTCTGACGCTCCAGCAAGCCGTTGACCGTCTGGCGCAGCAGCGCTGCTCCGTTGTGCTCGCTGCGGCTGTCGTCGAGGCGCAGCAGTTGCCCCAGTTCGTTGAGCAGTTGCTCGCCCGTCCAGCTGCTCAGCAGCTGGCGGCCGAAGCTGCGGTCGCGCAGCAGCGGTGCTTCGAGCAGCTGCATCAGATTGCGACGGCTGCGCTCATCGAGCAGGTTGAGCCACATGGCCAGGTCGCTGCGGTTGCGCTCAGGGGCCTGGCTCCAGGTTTTGAGCTGATGCAGATCGATCGGGATGGCCAGACCATCGAGCTGCAGTTCCAGCACCTCAGCTGCCCGCAGCGGCATGGCATGACCGACCAGCAGCAGACTGGTCAGGACTCCACAGAGACGGCGGCGGGCGGTTGAAGCAGGCACAGGCAGGGGCCAGAACGCTGATGTTCTGGTGGCTCCAGTTTCCCGCGGCACTGCGCCGTGTGGTGCTGGTTCGCCTGATCGCTTCGATCGGCGCCGGCGGGGTGTTGTATCTCACACCCCTGGTGTTCCATCACGCGGCGTTCTCGGCCTCGAATGTCACGGGGGGGGTGGCCCTTGCCGCTCTGGCGGGCACTGCCGGCCGTTTTGTCAGCGGTGGCCTGCTGGATCGCGACCGGCCCTGCTCTCTGCCGGTGCTGCTGGCGGTGATGGCTGCCCTGGCGGGCGATCTGGTGCTGCTGCAGGCCAGCAGCGTGGCGGCCTATCAGGGGGGCCAGGTGCTGCTGGGCATCGCTATGGGGCTCTACTGGCCGGCGATCGAGCTGGCGGTGACGCTGACCGCCGGGCCGCTGGGGTCGCCGCGGGGTTACGCCCTGGCCCGCACCGCCGATGCCTTGGGCATCGCGGCCGGAGCTCTGGGCGGCGCTGTGTTGGCGCTGATGGACCACATCCGGGGCATCTATCTGGTGGATCTGCTCTGTCTGTCGACCATGGCGTTGCTGCTGTGGCGGAAGCCCTTCCCTGCAGCCGGTCAGCACCGCGTCGTTGAGCCCGCGCCTGCGGCACCGAGGCAGGGCTGGCTTGCGCCACTGCTGCCGATCCTGGTGGTTTCGCTGGTGGCGACGGCTGTGCCGGCGTTAATGCAGAGCGCCCTGCCTCTCGACCTGGTGCGCGGCAGCCTGCAGCGCCCAGCTCTGCCCGAAGGGCAGGGCGCCTTGTTGGTGGCCTGTCAGCTGGTGCTGCTGGTGGCCCTGCAGTGGCCCCTGGGCCGTTGGCTGGCAGAGCGGCCGGTGCAGCAGGGACTGCGCCTGGCCCTGCTCGCTTTTGCCTGTGGTGCGCTGTTGCTGGCCAGCAGCGGTCTGAGCGCTGCGGCTGGCCTGGCGCTGGTGTTGCTGGCCCAGGTGCCATTAGCGCTGGGCCTGGCTGCCTTTCTGCCCACAGCCACGCAGGCGGTTGTGGAGCTGAGCCCTCCCAACCGTCAAGGGTTGGCGATGGCGCTGTTCAGTCAGTGCTTTGCGCTGAGCGCTTTTGCAGCACCCCTGCTGGCTGGACACCTGCTTGACCTTCAGGATCATGCCGTTGGCCTGTGGGGTGGCCTGGCTCTGGCCACGTTGCTGAGCCTGCCCCTGGTGGGCCTGATCGAGCGGCGGCAGCGCCGCAACCTGTTGGCCGTGCTCACCGGCGCTGAAGACAACGACGCTGCGCTGCAGCAGGGGTTGCCCGAGACGCTGTATCGCATGGGCCCGGCCGATGACTGAATCACAACCAGGCAGGGGGATTCAGGCTTGGCGCTGTTCGCCCTTGCCCTGGACCCAGGCTTCATGGGGCAGGGGTTCGGTGCCGTATTCCCAGTCGTCGTAGTCAGGGTCGTTGCGAATCTGCTGGTGCACCTGCCTCTGCACCTCAAAGTCATGGGACTGGGCAGAGGAGCTGTCGACTGAGGCAGTCGGCTCGGCAGGGCGCTCAGACGCGGCTGAACCCATCACAACAAGGTCATTGCCAGTCCATTCTGGGCCCATGGCCACGGCTTGGTCGGGAGGCTCAAGCAATCAGGTCGCTGCGGGCAAAGGTGCTTACCCCCCGCAGGAGAATCTCCAGATCGGCACGGGTGTCGCTGGTGGTGTTGGCCTGCAGCAGACCATTGGCAAAGCGCACTTCACCCGGGCTGCCGCTGAAGCCAGCCGAGCCGATGTAGCGAAACGCCTGGCGTCCCGCCAGGTTGGGATCGGCATCGACCGTTTGCAGGTCGATGCGATCTCCCTGCAGGCGGTTGAAGTCGAGGATTTGATCACGCCGGCCGGCTCCTGCCGGTGAGTCGCCGATGGCGCGGTAACGAAACAGATCAGCTCCGCCACCACCGCTGATCTGGTCAGCGCCCCGGCCACCTTGCAGCATGTTGGCCAAGGCATTGCCGGTGATGGTGTCGTTGGCACTGCCACCGATGGCGTTTTCGATGTCGCACCCGTAGGCAATCGCCAGGTTGTTGCTGCCGTTGTAGAGGTTGGGATCGAGATCCTTCTGATCAACCTCCGCCGGTACTCGGTGCAGGGCTCTCAAAGCGGCAACGTTGTTGCGCAGCCCGATAGAGCTGAAACTCCCGGCCGCCAGTGACATGAGGTTGGGCTGACTCATCGCCGAGCAATCAATCGTGTCGTTGCCGGAACCATCCCAGATCGTCTCGAAAAAGATGTCACTGTCCCTGAAGCGATAGCTGGTCGGACCTGCATGGGTCAGTCGGTTGGCCCCATACAGCTGCTGGATGGCCGCGATGTCACCCAGCATCAGTGAGCGAGGATCAAGATCAGTTGTGGTCCATGACGTGTTGATCCCATCGGCGTTTCTCGTTTGGCTGAATTGAACCAATTTCGCTCTGGGATGCGGGGTGTAACTCATCAAGGTGTATTGATTTGAGTCCAAAATTCTGCTCAGTTTTGTTGTGCCTTCAAAAGGATGTTTCAGGCCAATGGCATGGCCCAACTCATGCAGCAAGCTGGCAAAGCCGCTGCCGCCGGGTTTGTAGTCGTTGCTGCTGTAGTTGATGGTGTTGTTCAGCCACACATCTCCGCCGCTGGCTTCTTCTGTGACGCTGAGAATGGTGTTGTTGGAATCAATCGAATAAGCGTAGGAAGGGGAGTAGGCGTAGCCAGCTTGGTTACTATTTTGTGTGTTAAAGCCAAAACGAATCGATCCTCTCGCGGCGGAGCTTGCTGCCTCGAAGCGGATGTTGGCGATCGTGCTGATCAGATGGAGAGCATTGATCGCTGCAGTGCGCGCATCAACATCAAAGCTGCGAAAACCTTGCCCCCAGTCGTAATCGCTGGGGGGGGTGCTTGGAAATGAATAGCTCACGCGAGCTGGCTTTCCGATGCCTGCGGGTTGGTCGAGGGATGAGCCGATCGCCAGGGGGAAATTCCAGCGCGCTCCCTCGAGACCATCGTTGATGTAGAGCAGTCCCTGCAGGAGTTGTTGCTGGTATCCCATCGTCATCTGTAGCCCTCACCCACTTTAGTGCGGGCTTAAGCGCTGACGACCACTGGATGTCGAGTGCGCACAGAGCGGCCTGCTGGGCACCACCCTGCCTGACTGCCGAAGAGCGCCGTGGCGCAGTCTCAGCTCAAGGTGTTGGTTTTGCGCATGGACCGTGGCCTGAGCGTTCCTTTGGGTAGCGGGTGAAGACCAGGATTGAAGTCTTGGCTTCAGCGCATCCATTCCATTGGCCGAGCACGTGACGGATGGTCTGTATGGAGCCGATTGTGCTTCAACCTGTTTCTGTGGGTGCTGAAGTCCTTTTTAATATGCATGCCATCAATGCATCGCGCGGGAATGCGTTGCCAGTGATTGGTTTCGGCGACGATTTGTGTCTGAATGCAACGGTTGATGCAGGACCTGGTGTTTCTTTTAGCATTGGCGTCGTCATCTCTGAATTGCCGCATATGGCTGCGTCTGTGTTGAGCAACATGACCCTTGCTGCGCTGCTCGCATTGGGGGTCGGCGGCTCTCAAGTGATCAGTCCTGTGGCCATGGCATCCACGTCTGATCTGCTCGCTCAGGCCCAGCCCGCCGATGATGCTCAGGACCACGGCCCATCCAATGATCCGGCAGCAGCCGGTGTGCTCGATGAGGCCACGATCAACTCATTTCGTGCGGCACCCCTTCCCAAGCAGGTGAAGCCTGAGGTTGCTGCCGTTGTCCAGAAGTTGGCCAAATCTCCCGAGGTGCAGAAAGCCCTGGGACTCATCAAGGCTGACGAAGCCCGTTACGTCAAGGAAGCCATTCAGATCTCCGAGATTGCAGCCCCCACCTTTGAGGAGGCCAAGCGCGGTCAGGCCTATGCAGCGTTGTTGAAGGCTAACGGTCTGAGCAATGTGCGCATTGATTCGGTCGGCAATGTGATCGGTCTACGCAAGGGCACTGGTAACGGACCGAAGATCGCGATCGTGGCCCATCTCGACACTGTTTTTGATGCGAAGACCGATGTCAAGGTCAAGCCGAAGGGGGCTGTGTTGTTTGGCCCAGGCCTGACCGATGACTCAGCCGCCCTGGCGTCCATGCTCAGTTGGCTGCGGGCCATGGATGCCGCCAAGATCAAAACACCAGGAGATCTCTACTTTGTTGGCTCGGTTGGTGAAGAAGGTCTCGGTAATCTTCGGGGTATCAAACAGTTTGTCCAGGATCACGCCGATGTCTCGGCCTACGTGATGCTTGAACCTTGCCCGCCGATTGGCGTGATGACGGCCAACGTGGGCGTCACTCGCCTTGAGATCAGCTTCAAGGGGCCGGGGGGCCACAGTTATGGTGCCTATGGTCAGGTTCCCAGTGCCAACCATGCGCTGGGGCGTCTGATTGCCATGATCGCCGACATGCCGATACCCAAATCGGCCAAGACCACCTATACCGTTGGCATCATCAAGGGCGGTCGCTCGGTCAATACCATTTCTCCGGAAGCGAGTCTCGAACTCGACATACGCTCCCTGGGAGATCCTGAACTGAAGGCTGTTGTCAAGCAGGTCGAAGGTTACGCCCAGCAGGCACTCGCTGCAGAAAACAAGCGTTGGGGCGTCAAGTCCCTGACGTTGTCCATGAAGGCAATCGGTGATCGCCCAGGTGGCATGACGCCGCCCGATCATCCAATTGTTCACGGCTGGATGGCAGCAAGCCAGTCCCTTGGTATCAAACCGATGTTGCTGGCTGGCGGCAGCACCGATGCCTCGATCCCTTTGTCCAAGGGCATCCCGTCCTTGGTCCTGGGCTTTGGCGGTGTCACCGGCGGTTTCCATGCCCTCGATGAAAATTGGAATCCCACCAATGCCTACAAAGGGGTGCAGCTCAGCTTCCTGACAACCCTGGCGATGACCGGTGTCGATGGCGTGAGTCAGCCGCTCGTCAGCAAGCGCTGAGCTGCCGTTGTGTCAATTTCAGCATCGATCAGCGTTGCTGCATTGTGCTGACAATCGCTGCATGCTAATAGTTTGCAAATTTGCATTGTGCTGAACATGGATTGGCGCCATCAAGTCATGCCTTCATCCTGCTCGCAGGATTGTGATTGTCTTGATGGCCCAAATCCCATGGCAGATGGTTGCATTCAGGCGCAGTGTCCCAAGGGGCTGAAACTGTTTTTATCGGCGCGTTTGCTGCAGCGTTCGGCCGCAGCATTGTTGGTCGCTGCCGCTCTCCCTGCAGGTCTGGGAGCCATGTCTGTGACTGCTGCTGAGAATCCAGCAACAACGTCGCCGGACTCGGCAGGGCCTTCAAGCAGCACGCTCCCTGCGAGCGAGGTGGCTCAGGGGTCTGGAAGCGATCTTGTTGAACATCCAGGTTCGATTGGCAAGGTGGAAGCAACGGCCAGAAAGAAGGGGCAACCCAGTATTTACGGAATGGCAACGAAGCCAGGTTTTTATACTCTGGTGGAGCAGACTAGTACCTGGGTCTTCCCGCGAACTGGTGCAGCCTGGGGAACGGGAGCTGCAGTTGGTGCCACCTTCGTTGGTGTGGGCATGAACGGAAACATCAAGGGGGGCAAGGATAATCTGCTCTCCTGGTCAGCCCAGTTCGGACCAGCTTTTCGACATGTCTATGATGTTCCTGGCAATGATCGTACGCCACTAAGAATCGACCTGTTCTCGACTCTCTCACCGTTGCTTGGGGATGACCTCAATATTTATACAATTTGGCGAGGAATCGTTGGCGATGATCAACTTGGTCAGACTCGCTTCCAGAACACAGTTAGAGCAGGGATCGTTTACTCGTTCGCAAAGAGTAGAATCATTCCAGATGCGGTCGAGTTGATTAACTTGCCTGAAAAAGGGTTTTACGCCCGCGTTGAGCCATCGTGGGTCTTTGGTCTGGATGGTCAGCTGACCCAGGTTCTGACTCAAGCTTACCTTGGCCTTTCAGAAACCTGGTACCCTTTCACCTTCGCGGTTGAAGTGGGCCCGCAGTTCATCCAGACTGCACGTCGAGAACTGCAAACCAATCTCGGTAGTTTCATTGATGTTGGTTACGTGATCAATAGCAAGACACGGGCTTATTTGCGCTATCGACCATCCTTGTCTTTTGGTGGCAACGAGTACCCGGCAGCCAATCAGGTGATGCAAGCAGGCTTGAACTATCGCTTCTAATACCAGTTACGCTGTTCTGATTGCAAAGGCTTGGCAGGATCGGTCTTGGCTGATCCTGCTTCCTGGCTTGACAGGCGAAGCATCCTTCCCCGCAGTCCGCGTTGACTGAACGCCAGTTTTGCGCCTCTCTGTCAGCCAAGAGGTTGAAGAACTGATGTCTTCCTGTTGCTCACTGCTGCTGTTGTCGTGAGGATGGAGTTGTCTTTTTGACGGTTTTGCTCTTTGTTGAATGGTCCACGATGGCGGTGCAAGCTAGGGACAGCCGAGCACCCATCAGGGCTGCAAGATTGTTCGTGCCGATCTAGCCTTTGCTTGCGTTTGTTGCTATCCCAGCTTTGCTGAATCGCTTCACATTGGCTGCATTGTTTGCTGCCGGCCTCCTCGCCCCACAGTTGATTGGTCACGCCGCTTTGGCATTGCCGCAGGCGCCTTTGGCCGATGTCAAGCCTGCTGACGATGATCACGATCACGGCCCCAGTGCCAGTGGTGGGTTGGTTCTTGATGCCGCTGCGATCAAGGCCAATTCTGCGGCCCCTGTGCCCAAGCTCATCAAGCCCGAGGTGCTCAGCGAGGTGCAGAGGCTGTTGGCAGCGCCAAGCGTGCGCCAGGCCCTGGAAATCCTCAAGACCGACGAGTCACGGTTCATTCAAGAAGCGATTCAGATCACCGAGATTCCAGCGCCAACCTTCTCAGAAGCGGCCAGAGCCAAGGCTTTTGCGCAGATGCTGCGCAGCAATGGCCTCCGTGACGTGCGCATCGATGCCATTGGCAATGTGATCGGTGTTCGCAAAGGCAGCGGCAAGGGTCCGACGGTGGCGATCATTGGCCACCTCGATACCGTCTTCCCCGCTGATACTGACGTCAAGGTCAGTAAACGGGGCAACCGTCTCTACGGCAGGGGCCTGACCGATGATTCGGCGGCAATGGCCATGCAGTTGACCTGGCTGCGAGCCCTGGACAAGGCCAAACTGCGCACCGTTGGTGATCTGGTGTTTGTGGCGAGTGTGGGTGAAGAGGGCAATGGTGATCTCCGTGGCGTCAAGGCCTTCTTCAAGGAGAATCCCAAAATCGATGGCGTCGTGGTGATTGAGCCAGCGCCAGATGGTGCTGCCGCCATCATGAACACAGGTAGTCACCGTTTTCAGGTCGACTTCAAGGGGCCAGGTGGGCATAGCTTTGTTGCCTATGGCCAGGTTCCCAGTGCGATCAACGGCATCGGCCGGTTGATCACCAAGATCGCCGATTTGAAACTTCCAGAGCTGCCCAAGACGACCGTTAATGTGGGCATCGTTAAAGGTGGTCGGTCGGTGAATACGATTGCACCCGATGCCAGCATTGAAATTGATATTCGCTCCAATGGAGGCGAAGAACTGAAGGCTGCGACCAAGCAGGTTTTGCAGTTTGTTGAGCAATCCGTTGCCGAAGAAAACGCCCGTTGGGGCAAAACGTCACTGACCGTTTCCATCAAGCAGATCGGCGCCCGCCCAGGAGGCATGACAGCTCCAGAGCAGCCGATTGTTCATGCCTGGCTGGCGGCGTCCAGCAGCCTCGGGATACAACCCTTCATTCTTGGTGGCGGCAGCACCGATGGCGGTGTTCCCATTTCTCTGGGGATCCCCACGATTGTGCTTGGTTTTGGGGGCAAAACCTTTGGCTTCCACGCCATGGACGAGTCGTGGATTCCCACCAATGCCTACAAGGGTGTGCAGGTGTCGTTCGTTTCATTGCTGGCGATGGCCGGCGTTGATGGGGTGTTAACACCCGTCCTTGCGATCCGTTGAGTGGAAGCTCAACCCTGGCTCAGGGGCTGGCCGGTGGATCGGTCCAGCCCAGCACGCCGGTGAAGACCCAAGGGTCATTGGTTTGCTGTGTCAGCTCGACCATCTCGCTGCGGGAGGCGGTGTAGCGATGCCGGCCACTGCTGGGTTGCTGGAAGCTCATGATTGGCGATCTGCCCAATGTGAGTCCCACGGCCAAGGTGCCGGCGATGCCTTCCAGTTGGTAGCCGCTCTTGAGCGCAGAGTCCCGCTCATCTTCTCGGGTGGTGTAGAGACGGTCGCCGCTGGAAGGAAGAACCAAGCGGTAGACGTTGCTGGTGCGCAGGTCGCGGTACAGAGCGTCTTTGGCAAGCAGTGAGAAGGAGCTGGGCTTGCTGGTCCAACCGTTGCTCTGCAACTGGGTGGCTTCGGCGGCATTTGCTGTGTAGAGCTCATTGCCGCGTTGATCCACCAACTTCCAGGTCTTGATCTCAAGCGGCCTGACTGCATCAGCAACAGGCGCCCGCAGAGCCTTGCCGGGCCTTGCATTGGGGTCGAGCTTGGCGTCGCGAATCACGAATTGGCCGTTGACAAGCAAGTGCTTGACCCCGAGTGAAGGCAGCAGATTTTTCTCGGCTGGGTAGTCGGCTCTTGGCGAGAACCGGGCCAGATCGAAGACGACCACATCGGCATCCTTGCCCACTTGCAGGCGGCCTTTGTTGCGTGCAGCCGGTGTGCCTGCTGCCAACAGGTTTGCGGGTAACAAGGACGATTGGCGAATCGCCTGCATCAGTGTCAGTTTGCGCAGCCCGGTTGCTGTGAGATTGCCATCGAGTCCCTGTTGTTTGCGCTCGATGCTGTTGGCTCCCCCGATCACATAGTTGGCGAAGATCTTTGAGTAGGTGGCTGCCATGCGGGGGTGGGATGTCCCGATCCCTGCCGGCATGGATTGAGTCTTGGCATCCCAGGGTGCGGTCGCCAAAAAGCGTGATGCGGGCGCCAGGGTGCCGCCCCATTGCTTGGCGGTGCTGGGTGAAGACGCGATGGGCATCGCATCACTGGCAAAGATGATGCCTGGCATCAGGACGGCCTGATCCAGAAGCCGTTGATCCTTGGGATCGGTTTCATCGAGGTAGTGCACCACAACTGTGGTGTCACCTGGTTCTTTGCTGCGCCAATTGGCAAACTCTTGCAAGCTTGCAAAGCGCTTGTTGGGATCGGTGACCGGCCGAATGGATGAGGGCTCCAGCTTCAGCAGTTCCAGGATGGAAGGCTCGAGAAAATCGGCCTGGACGGTGGTGCTGCCGGCGCCCCAGGGATAGACCTCAGGCACAACGGGAATGCCTTGCGCGATTGCCCGCTGGATCAGGGGAATCACCGATCCCAAGGCCACGGTGGCGGTGCTGTTGATGTGTTGCAGCACGTTGACCGCATTGGTGCGGGCCGACACCTCGATGCCTTCCTGAAAGGCATCCATGGCCGTTTGCGTGTCGGCTCCTTCTGCGGCTTCGGGGTGAGGGTTGATCAGTTCGTGGCGCAGATGACTGAACAGAGGCCGGTTAAAGCTGTGGGATAAAAGGCCACTGTCGATGTATTCGTCTTTGTTGGAGCGGCTCAGGTAGCCGATCGGCATGCCGATGCCGAGACCACCCTCTCGCAAGCCTGCCTCAGTGAGGGCCAGGGTCAGCTGGGCGCGGTCGCTCGCGTAGCGGCTGGTGACGATTGCCCCTGTGCTTTTGCTGAGCGCAAGGAACATCTTGGGCAGTGTTCCGTCCTGCAATAGGCCTGCAGCCACCTCGGCTCGGGCTCCGGCCCAGGCCGTACTCATGCCATAGTTCAGGGGGCGGCCGCCGACGGATGAGGCGGCATACCCCAAGCCCGTCGGAAATCGACCCGCCTCGGTGTCGATGGCGCTCGTGACGCCGTCAAAGGCCGATAACCAATCGGTCGGGATCGACTGCCCGTGAACGTGGATGTCGATGAAACCAGGAGCCACCACCAGCCCCTTGGCGTTGACCGTGGTGCGGCCGCGCAAGGGGGTGCTGCTGATGGCCGCAATGCTGCCGTTGCGAATGCCGACGTTGCGAATGGCCTGGAGATTGGTTTCAGGATCGACGACCAGGCCGCCGTTGATCACCACGTCATAGGGCGCCTCTTGGGCGCGAATGTGCAGGTAGGAGCAATCTCCGGCTCCCAAGGTCAATGGGCTGACAGCACTCGCCACAACGAAGATCACCGCGCGTTTGGTCATGCCTGCGTTGTTGCCGAAGGGCGATGACATGACTCTGCTCGATCCGGCTTGTGTTGCCATCAGTAGAAGATTGGCGTGCGATAGATGAAGCAAGCCTAAGCGCGCTTGTCTTGTCCCCCAGCGCTGAAAAGATTCTTTGTCGCAGCTTGACTCGTGTTCCTTTGGTTATGGACGCATCCCTTCGCGTGAATGCGTAAAGTCTTCTCGGTTGCCGTATCTGAGTCGTCATAAAATGCCTCAATTGCGATCGCATGTCATGACGGCCTTTCGCTTCAGGTCATTGCCCGTTGCTGCTCTGATTGCTGCGGGGGTTGCCGTCCCACCGTTGATGGCTCCTGTGGCGTTGGCGTCTCAGCATGAACTGCTGGCCCAGGCCAAAGCTGCCCATGATGACCATGACCCCTCGACTGCGGCCAAAGTCGCCGCTGCCGGGGTGCTCGATCAGGCCACGGTGAATGCTCTGCGCGCTGCACCGCTGCCCAAACAGGTCGATGCCAAGGCGACGGCTCTGCTTGATCGGCTGGCTTCATCGGCTCAGATCCAGCGTGCCCTGGCGGTGATCAAGGCCGATGAGCCGCGCTTCGTTCAAGAGGCGATTCAATTGTCCGAGATTCCAGCTCCGACCTTTGAGGAAGCCAAGCGTGCCCAGGCCTATGCCGCCCTGTTGAAGGCAAACGGGCTCAACACGGTTCACATTGATTCGATCAACAATGTGATCGGCGTACGCAAGGGGTCTGCTAATGGACCCAAGATTGCGATACTTGCGCACCTCGATACGGTGTTCGATGCCAAGACCGATGTCAAGGTCAAAAAGAAAGGCGATGTCTTGTTTGGTCCTGGTCTGACCGATGATTCGGCGGCATTGGCTTCGATGCTGAGTTGGCTCAGGGCCATGAACCAGGCCAACATTTCAACCCCTGGTGATCTTTATTTTGTTGGCACAGTCGGTGAGGAAGCGGCGGGCGACCTTCGCGGGGCCAAGCAGTTTTTCCGCGATCACACCGATATGGCTGGTGCGGTGATTCTTGAGCCCGCACCGCCCAACGTGGCAGCGATCGCGCAGAACGCCACCATTCGCCTCGAGGTGAGTTTCAAGGGACCTGGCGGTCATGCGTTTGCGGCCTATGGGCAGGTGCCCAGCGCCGTCCATGCCATGGGCCGGCTGATCGCCAAGATGTCCGATATGCCCATTCCAACCACTCCGAGGACATCCTTCACGGTTGGAACTGCCAATGGGGGCGACTATGTCAGCAAGATTGCGCCCACTGCCTCGATGAAGCTGGAGATTCGCTCGCTCTCCAGACAAAACGTCGAGTCCTTGGCGAAGCAGGTCGAAATCTATGCCAAGCAGGCTGTTGATGAGGAAAACAAGCGCTGGGGCGTCAAGACCTTGTCGATGTCGATCAAGGAGTTTGCAACGCGGTTGGGAGGCATGACACCACCAGATCATCCTGTTGTGATGGGCTGGATGGCTGCTGCCAACAAGCAAGGTGTCAAACCGTTTGCTCTGGCTGTTGCGAGTACCGATGCCGCTGTACCGCTGTCGCAAGGCATTCCCACCTTGGCGTTGGGTTTTGGCGGTGTCACGGGTGGTTTCCATGCTCTCGATGAGAACTGGAATCCAACCAATGCCTACCGCGGTGTGCAGATCAGCTTCCTGACAACACTGGCGATGGCGGGTGTGGATGGGGTGACCTCGCCGCTTGTCACCAAGCGCTGAGATCTACCAGGTTCGGTTAGTTCTGACGATTGGCCACGCCGGGGATCACCGTGGACCAAGCAAACCCATCCAACATGGCGGGAGTCGTGGTGTAGGGGTTGCGCATGGTTGGTCTGCAGGATCCATCGGCGGTTGGCGTCGATAACGGGCAACGCGGCAACAGCACTTCACCCATCACGGCCAAGGTTTTGGCATCGATCACCAGGAGGCTCTGGTTGTTGACTCCTCCAGTGATGAACTGGCCTTCGCTGGCGGCTAGCCCTTGCGGATCGATTTGCCCACGCCGCTTGCTCAACAGAATGGCAGAAGCCTTGAGCTGGTGGTTGCGTGCATCGAAGCGCCGAAGGTTCACCGATCCAGCTTTGGCACCATTGGTGATGATGCCGACGCTGTCGGTTGTCGGTTCATAGGCGAGTCGCATGGGGTTGGGCACTGCCAGCCGAGCCCTTAGAACCAGAGCGTCGAGCTTGACTTGCCCGTTGTTAAAGCCAAAGATTGAAACGGTGTTTTCACGCAAATTGCCGACCCAAATCTCATGTTGAGGTGTGATGACGATGCCTTCACTACCCAGGCCTGAGGGCATGGCACGCACCGCTCCCGTCTTGAGATCAATGCCAACTAGATACCCCATGGTTGTTGCTGTATCGCCTGGATTCGTGGCTCGGCACGTCACAAACAGCAGCGAACTGCCATTGATCTGGCGCAACATGTGCGGTGTCCTGCAACCGGTGGAACCCAGTTCAAACACGTGTGTGGAACCCCATTGGCCAGCTGGTGGATACAGAACCAAGGCGTTGGCCAGTTCGGCTGTGACCGCAAGGCGGCCGTCCTGGAGCCACAACACCCCATGGGATTTGCTGGCCGGTTTGGGACTGGCAACGGTTGGGTAGACCTTCGAGCTGCCTGTTTGGAGATCAACCAATGACACCTCATCGCCAGGAATGCCCGACAAGGCTGCTCCCCCCGGAGGCAAGGTTTCATAGTGGCCGGTGGCCAGCCAGCGGCCGTCGGCTGTTAAGGCTGACTCGTGATTGCCGCCATTGAAGGGCAGCTGGAGTTCATGTCCGCGCCGCGCTTTGACATCCAACAACCAGAGCAGGCCGCGAGTTTTGTCCTGAACAACAACCGTTCCTGCTTTGGGTTGGATGTTGCTGTACCAGAAAAAAACGGGTTCAGCCGAATCTGCCTGGGCTGCTCGCATCGGGAATAGTGCAGCCGTGATGAGCAAGCCTGCCCAATTGGATATTGCCTGAGCTCGCCTAAAGCCGTTGCGCCTGTCCTGTTGCGCCTTGATCGCGATCCTTTGCTTCATGGCCACATCACCTGATCGTCATGACTTTTTGCAGAGCTGATGCCCGCAACTCAGATTCTGCTGGGCGTCATTGATTGCAACGTCATGGTCCTGACTTTCGGCAGGCGCCACAAGATGTTGCGTGGTCTTGGCCGTTCAGACGTTGAACAGAAACTCCATGACATCGCCCTCGGCCACGATGTACTCCTTGCC